>DASZRK010000060.1 GCA_035549195.1 bacterium | reverse complement strand
TGAAGGTGGGCGTGGGCGTCGGCGGCGCGCAGGTGAAGGTCGGTGTCGGGGGCACCGGCGTGCAGGTGAAGGTCGGGATCCCCACCGTGGGCGTCGGCGGCAGCGTGGGAACGGCGCTGACCACCAGGTTGGCCGTCGTCGAGACCGCCGCGGACAGCTCGGCGCAGGTCATGATGGCCGTATTGGCCAGGGTCGAACCGGCCACACCCGCCAGTTCGTTCACCTTGGCCACGTAGCTCATCGCGCAGTTACAGGGCCCCACCGTGGCGGCGATCCAGGAGAGGGTCTGGCCCGTGCAGACGAAGGTCCCCCCGGCCAGGGAGGAGGCGGATCCTTGCACGTAGGTCAGGCCCGCCGGCAGGATGTCCAACACTTGGGCGCCGGTGGCCGCGCCGCCGGTCACGTCCACTTGAACGGTGAAGGTGACCGAGGCCCCGACCGGGGCCGATCCGGGTGAACAGGACTGGTGGCAGTTGACGTCCGGCGAGCCCATGGTCTTGGCCATGGTCCCCGGACCGGTGGGGGTGCTACCGGTCGGACCGTTGGCCTGTTGACAACCCGCCATCCCCAGCAGGGCCAGGGCCAATCCGAAGGCTTTCCAATTGTTTTTCATTTCTCTTTCTCCTTTTCGCGGATGAGCCGTCCGGGGACGGCCCTGGTTCCAGGGGATGGCCGCCAGGGCAAAGCCCCGGCGGATGACCCCGGTCCGCCCCGAGTGCCCCAGGGCGGATACCAGCCCTTAGAGCAAAGGAGATACCAATGGAGGAGATGCGATTTAAAGGGATTCGGGCCCGTGAAAGGACGAAGGAACGGGGATTCGGGCGACCACGCCCGTGCGCCCTTGCCCGAAAACCGGCGGGGCTCGGCGGAGGGTCTTCGGGTTCAGGCTTCCGGATCTTCCCCCGGGCCCCGCTCGTCCCCCGAGTCCAGCCCGTACTTCTTGATCTTCAGCCGCAGGGTCTTGTAATCCACGTCCAGGATCTTGGCCGCCCGGCTCTTGTTGCCCCCGGCGGACTTGAGGACGTTCAGGATGGCCTGCCTCTCCACCTGCCCGGCCGCGTGCTCCACGATCCGGCGCAGGGGCTGGCCCGGGAGCACCGGCACCGCGACCGGCGCGGGCGATTCCCCGCCGGCCCCCAGCAGGACCTTGATCTGCTCGGCGTGGATGGACGAATCCGGCGTGAGCAGCACCGCCTGGCGCACCACGTTGCGCAGTTCCCGGATATTGCCCGGCCAGGCATGGGCCCGCAATAGGGCCTCCGCCTCCTCCGTCAGGCCCGCCACCGGCCGCCTGAACTCCAGGCTCGCCTCCTCCCGGAACCTTTGGGCCAGGGGCAGGATGTCCTCCGGGCGCCGGCGAAGGGGCGGGAGCTGGAGCGTGAATTCGGCCAGGCGGTAGTAGAGGTCCTGCCGGAACTGGCCCGTCCGGGCCGCCCCCTCCAGCGACAGGTTGGTGGCGGCGATCACGCGGGCCTGCACGGGAAAGGCCTGGGTGGCCCCCACCGGGCGCACCTGGCGCTCCTGGAGGACCCGCAACAGTTTCGCCTGGAGGGAAAGGGGGAGGTTGCCGATCTCATCGAGGAACAGGGTGCCGTTCCCGGCCAGTTCGAACTGGCCCGGCTTGCGGCGGTCCGCCCCGCTGAAGGCGCCCTTCTCGTGGCCGAAGAGCTCCGATTCCAGCAGGTTCTCCGGGAGCGCCCCGCAATCCACCGCCACGAAGGGCCCCTCCCGCCGGGAGCTCTCCTCGTGCAGGGCCCGGGCCACGGGTTCCTTCCCCGTCCCCGTCTCCCCCTGGATGATGACGGTCAGGTTGGAATCGGCCACCTTCTGGACCTGCTCCATCACCTCCAGGATGGCGGGGCTCCGGCCCGCGATCTTGGACAGCGCGGGCCCCCGCTTCCCCGCCCGGCTCCTGAGCGACCGCATCTCGGCCAGCATCTCGCTCTTCTCGATGGCCTGGGCCAGGATCAGGAGCAGTTGGGCCCCGTCGAAGGGTTTGGTCAGGTAGTTGTAGGCCCCCAGTTGGATGGCCTCCACCGCCATGCGCACGTCGGTCATGCCGGTGAGCATGATGACCGGCAGGGCGGGGTGGGAGAGTTTCAGTTCCTTGAGGACCTCCAGGCCGTCGATGGCCGGGAGCATCACGTCCAACAACACCGCGTCCGGCGGGAGCCGATGGACCTGGTCCAGGGCCCGGGGGCCGGTGTCGGCGGTGAGGACCTCGTAGGCGCCCCCGCGCTCCAGGATGTTCCGCAGGGACCCGCAATCGAAGGGTTCGTCGTCCACCACGAGGATCTTCTTGGCGTCCCGGCCGCACCCGGCGGGGCTACGGGTCCCCTCCGGGTCCAGGTTCACCTTCCCTGATCGCATGTTCATGGCCAGCATACCTTTCCAGGTGGACCCGGAGGCGCCCCAGGGCGCCGTCTCCGGTCCACGGCTTCGGACATTTCCGACAGACCAAGGTTCCTAGGATCGATGGATGAAGAGCGCCTCCCGGCGGGTTCGAACGGCGTTCACCGCCGATACTTCGATTATTCGGTCCGGTCCCGGAGCCTGTCAAACCCACCCCCGCAAATAAGCGAAGGAAATATTTTTCCCGGATCTTTTCATGGGCCGGCCTCAAAACGTTGCGAGAGAGGTTGGAAAAAGCGCGATTGGAAGCGGTCCCACGCCGTGAGGAGAGGCGTGAAGTTCTTATGCCGCCCGCCCTTCCCTTTTGGGAGAATGGCCCATCCCGCGTCGAGGAAAGGATCGGCCATGGCCAAGCAGGACCCGAGGATCTATTGGGCGAAAGAGAGGACCTTCCTGGCCTGGGTGCGCACGGGGCTGGCCCTCATGGGCTTCGGTTTCGTGGTGGCGCGCTTCGGGCTTTTCCTTAGGCTCATGCGGGCCCAGGCCTCGGACATCCCCGATCCCCACTCGAGCGCCTCCATGTGGCTGGGAACGCTCCTGGTGCTGATGGGGGTTTTGGTGGAACTGGGTGCGACCCTCGATTACATCCGCTTCTGCGCCAAGCTCAAGCAGGGGAAGACCGATCCCCCGTCCCTTTCCCGCCTGGGCGTGGCCACCGCCTTCGGGCTGGTGATCTTCGGATTGCTCATGGCCCTTTACCTCATCGCCCGGGGCTGAGCGGGAAGGTCCCCCAATAAAAAAGCCCCACGGCGATGACCGCCGTGGGGCTTGGGAAGCCTTCCTTACAAAGCGAGCTTGAAGCCGAGGTTGCCGGTAAAGCCCGTATAGTCTAGGTCCGTCCAATGGTAGCCCGAAGGTGGAGTGTAGGACGTGGCCTTGGGATTGATCTCGTAGAACTGGGTGTCCGAGGAGGAGACCAGGCGGTAAGTGCCCGAGGTGGCAGTGCCGCCGAAGGTCAGGTTATTGGATTCCAGTTGGCCGAAATCGGCCACGCGGAAACGGGCATCCACCAAGAAGGAAAAGCCCCCGCCCAATCCCAATTCCTCGGATAGCCCGAGGGTCCCGCCGATGTTGTCCGATCCGAAATCACCCACATAGAGCGTATCGGATTCGAGGTTGGAGGCGTAATGGAGCGAGGCGTGGTAAAAACCCGCGCCCAGGGTGAGCCGCGTGTGGTTCCCGCCCTCGTTCAGCAGGTCCAGGCCGTAGTTCAGGGCGACCCCCAACAGGGTGGGGTCCATCAGTTGGAAATAGTGGGCGTCCGTTCCGGCGTAGATGGTGGTCCCCATCTGGGAGGTCCAGGTGTTCTCGATGCCCACGGATAGGCTGTTGTTCTTGTCCAGTTGGAGGCCGAGTTGGCCGCCCACCAGGATCCCCAGGCCATCGTTGTTGAAATGGGTCTGGTCGCCGAAGTTGTTCTTGGCGACATCGTCGAAGGCCTTGACCGCTTTGCCCATGTCCCCCAGGGACGCCAGGTCCATGGCGCTATAGGCGCTGAAAAAGACGCCCGATCCCATCTCCACCGTTGCGCTCGTGTCGGCCATCTTGGCCTTGGCCCAAGCGGAAGAGACCATCCCCAAACCCATCACGGCCATCAGCAAGACAAGAAGCTTTTTCATTCTCATTCTCCATGGAACGGTATCCGGCAATGGCGGCATTACAGCCCAGCGGCCCAATAACAGCAATAGCTTTTTGAAAGAACGGGTTCCCAGGGACATGGCTATAATCGCTCCCCATGGGACCCATCCACCGCAAGCTCCTCCTCACCTTCCTCCTCTTGCCCCTGGCCGCTCAGGCCTTGGCCAAGCCCGAGCTCATCCTCTCGACGGGCGACCTTTTCACCTCCCATTTTTCCTACGAAGGCAGGAGCCTCGACAACCTGGGGGAACTCAAGCAGGTCATTTCCATCTCAGGGGATAAGCAGGCCATCGGTTCGGTCGAAGCGGCCCAGCGGGACAAGATTGCGGCCTATATCAGCCTGGGGCTGGGCCTGGGGTTGGTAACGACGGGGCTGATGATCTCCCTGGATGACGGCAACCGGGATACGGAGCTTCCCTCGGCCCTGGCCGGGACCGGCTTTGGCCTAGGCGGGCTCTTCCTGTTATTGGATCGTTTGTCGGGGCTGGACGCCGAAGGCGCGGTGAAACACTATGACCAGTGGGCCCAAGGCGGCGCCCAGGTGGGCTTGGGGCTTTCGCCCAAGGACGGATCTCTTTTCGCGAGCGTGCGGTTTTAAGCCTAAAATGGGACCGGCTTTTTAATGGCCGAAATCATCTCCAGGAGAACCGATGACCCCGACCCCACGACCGATATTCGCCTATGCCCTGCTGGCCGCCTTGATCACCGGGTCCGGATGGAGCGCCCCGGCCCTTCCCCAAAAAGGGAACCGGCTCAAACCCATGCCCACCCAAGGCCGCCTGAAGCCGAAACATCGGGACGACCGCTTGAAGCCGAAGCATGAGGACGACAGGCTCAAACCCAAGCATCCCAATGACAAGTTGAAGCCCAAGCACCCGAACGACCGTTTGAAACCCAAACATACGCCTCTCCCCGGCATGACAAAAGGGGAGGCCCAGTCGGAAGTGGATAGGCTGAAGGGAAAAAAGGATTCACAAGGGGAAATGAACAGCGACCAAAACACGAGACTTCAACAGGGAATGGACCGGAAGTCCAAGACGGAGCAAATGATATCCAACACCATGAAAAAGGAAGACGACTCAGGCAGTGGGATCAGCAAAAACCTGAAATAAGTTCAGCGAGACTTTTTCGGGGGCCCCGGGAATAGGACCTCCCCTTGGATCGACCAGGATATCCCGAAGACGATGACCGCCAGGGATCCCAGCCAAAAGACCGCCCAACCCGTTGGCATTCGGGGTTCTTCAGGCAGAGGTCGTAAACCATGGTCAGCAAAATGCATCCCGTCACGATCAGGCCGCATGTCCGATAGACCAGGTCGTGGGCTTTTTGAGGGATCATGGCCTTGATGGGCCCGAGAAATTCCCCCCAGGGATCGTTCTCTTTCGGCGAGCGTGAGGTTCTAAGGTTCTAGGCTTCGATCCGACCGGGCGCCTTTATTCCTCCAAGACAATGACACTCCCCTAAATCAACCTGCACTCTACCGATAGGCAAGGATTGTGGATCGACACTTTTCTTGGATCAGGGCTAAGGCTTCACTAAATTGATCGCACTTTTCAGATCAGGGTCCAATATTCTAACTTTGGCTTCTTTGTAGCGTTTTTCCCACCATAGATATTTTTGAGCCGACACATAATTAATTACTGTGGTGTGATTTCTTTTCTCAAAACGACTCTTAATTTCTGATATTTTTTTCACATCGGGATCAACCCGTTTCGAAAGTCGGAGATATTCAGCAAAATCCCCGTCCTTTTCCGCCATTTCCTTATAAATGACTTGGTCAAGTTTTTCTTCGGTGATGGTTGCGCGAAGACCGATCCGGGCACCCTCGTCCATTGGGCTGCCCGCATTCTTCGTGATGCTATTCCAACGCTTCTGGACTTCATCATCGCTTACATCAATTTTGAATTCCTTGGCGGTATTGTTATAAATAATTTCTTTAATTTTATTGGAGAGTCGCTTAATTAGGTAAGCAGTGGTGCGGGTGCCATCGTCATTAATGTCATTTTTCGTGATGACCATATCACCCACCGTAGCAACAACGGATATTGAACCATGCCCATCACCATGATCATTTTCTTCATGGTGAGCATATATTTTGTTCGAGAAAAATATCATTAGGCATACCATCAGAACGGAAATCCTGGTTTTCATAAATTGCCTCCGAAACCATTGAATAGAACCGAAACAGTTCGATTCGACGGCTCCCTCTTATCGAGTGTGCGCTTCTAAGGCCAACTAGGCACCTAGACGCGGCCTTTTCTTTTCCGTCCGAACCGAAGAACGACCACCCGATAGGTCTTTTCCAAGAAAAACCCGATCAGGAAATATTGAAGCGTCCCCAGTAACCCATACGCCAGGCCATCTTGGATCGTCTGGTTTCCGGTCAGATGGGTCAGGTCGAAGATCAACGGAGCATTTCTAAAGAACGTCAAGGGCGCCCCAAGGATAGCCACCCCGATCCAACCCCAACCGTCTTCCGAAGGTTGCCGCAACTCGAACACCAGCACGATCAGAACAAGGAAAAAATAGCCGAGGGACAACGCCATCCCCAAGTTGAATTTTTTGAGCCGCAGTTGGATTATTGATACGGTCAGGGCAAGGAATGAAAATCCGAAAAGATTCTCCGCCCAATACCAATATTGGTCGATCAATGGATTGAAAATAAGGAGCAAGGCCAGAACTACCCAGACAGTCGATAAGATCGCCATTATTGTTTTGCCGATATTCCCCACGATCACACCTTTTCCTCAGGTTCTCTAAACATCATCCTCCACGCCGAAGGCGCGGTGAAGCGGTATGACTAGTGGGCCCAAGGCGGGGCCCAGGTGAGCTTGGGGATCTCCCCTAGGGACGGTTCCCTCATAGCGAGTGAGCGGTTTTAGGGCCAACTAGGCGCCCTTTGTTCTGACCCTCTATTCCCGCAATTCCCGTTTTTGATCCGGCGGGACTTTTTACCGTCGATCCTTGAATTTGTACTTACTCAAATAAATGAATCTCAACACCATAAATATCGTCTGGATGATCAAAAGCGCCAAAAAGGACCCGAACAAGTAACGTTTGCCATCCGGCGAAAGAATGACCTTATTCAGGAAATAAAAGGCAAAAAATATCGCCGTGTTATACACGGGCCAAAAGGACCCCAGATAGATCAAGAATTTGCCAGGCGGTTCCTGTTGTTCCCTTTTCGCATCCACTCCCTGTCGGTTCTTTAATATCTTTGTCCGTTCTGCGATCACCAAAAAGGAAAACACGACAACCGCGATCCCCAACCCGATCGTGCCGAAAATGTCATAGTTCGTCGGAATGTGGTCCTGGCTGCTGTTGCGAACGGAAGACAAAAGGATCCCGATGATCAAAAACAGAACGATGGGCAAGATCAAATTGATCAGGCTCTCGCGAAGTATTTCTTTTTCGTTTTTTATCATTCTAAGATCCCCAAAAAGAGGATTTGCGTGATTGATGTTTTTTGGCCGCAAAGCGGCGTCTTTTATCGCTGAACAAACAAATATAGAGACAATGGCCAAACAACTAAAATTATTAAAACCCAATAATTAAACTTCAGTACTTTTACATCTTCAAAAGCAGCCAAAAACCCCGAGATAAGACTCAAAAGGCCAAAAATAATATTTTGCATCCCTAAACCACGTTCTGCTCTTGTCACAATTCCCAGAACAAAAAACGCAGAAAATAACGAACTGGTAGTAAACGCTAAAATCCTTCGCCTCAAGGTGTCATCCGAAATGATCCAATAAACACTATAAAATTTTTTAACCACCACCTGAAATAATGTTTCTCGGGGTTTCTCTCTTCTCTTCACCGCGCCGGATTTTCTTTTCATTAGAGCCTGCCCCTTTTTCAGTTATGGCTCTTCCGTATTGCCTTATAGGTCTTTTCCAAGAAAAACCCGATCAGGAAATATTGAACGGACCCAAAAATCGCGAATGATACCCCCTGCTCAAGTGTTGAATTGTTCAAACAACTTATTAGATCGGAAATTATCGGAACACCGTTCAATAGGTTCGAAGGCATGCCAAGTAGGAACACCATTATCCAGCCCCATCCCTGTTCCGAAGGTTGGTGCAGTTCGATCAAGGTAATGACCAAGTCATAAGTAAAATATCCGGCCGCCAGAACAACGCCAAGATTCAGTTGGCTCGTTCGCAACTGAATTATCAAAAAGGTAAGCGACGCGAGCAAAAATCCGAAAATGTTCTCAAGCCAGAACCAATATCGGAAAACCAGCGGATTTACGATCAAAAACAAAGCGAGCAAACCCCACACGACCAATAAAACAGCAGGCACTTTTTTGTCGCCATTTCCCACGATCACACCTTTTCCTCAGGTTCTCTAAACATCATCCGCCACGCCGAAGGCGCGGTGAAACACTATGACCAATGGGCCCAAGGCGGGGCCCAGGTGGGCTTGGGGATTTCCCCCAAAGACGGATCTCTTTTCGCGAGCGTGTGGTTTTAAGCCTAAAATGGGACCGGCTTTTTAATGGCCGAAACCATCTCCAGGAGAACCGATGACCCCGACCCCACGACCGATATTCGCCTATGCCCTGCTGGCCGCCTTGACCACCGCGTCCGGATGGACCGCCCCGGCCCTTCCCCAAGAAGGGCCCCGGCTCAAACCCATGCCCACCCAAAGCCGCCTGAAACCGAAACATCGCGATGACCGCTTGAAGCCGAAGCACGAGAACGACAGGCTCAAACCCAAGCATCCCAATGACAAGTTGAAGCCCAAGCACCCGAACGACCGTCTGAAGCCCAAACATACGCCTCTTCCCGGCATGACCAAGCATGAGTTCCAGTCAAAAGCGGAGGACCTGAAAGGAAAAAAGAATTCACAAGATGGTCTGGATGACCAACAGATGGGACAGCTCCAAAAGAACATGGACCAGAAGTCCAAGACGGAACAAGAGATATCCAACACCATGAAAAAGGAAGACGACTCAGGAAGTGGGATCAGCAAGAACCTGAAATAAGTTCAGCGAGACTTTTCGGGGGACCTGGGAATAAGACCTCCCCTTGGATCGACCAGGATATCCCGAAGACGATGACCACCAGGGATCCCATCCAAAAAACTGGGCCCATCCGTTCCCATTTATCGACGAACAAACAAATATAGAGACAATGGCCAAACAATTAAAATTATCAGGACCCAATAATTAAACTTCAGTTTTTTTACATCTTCAAAAGCAGCCAAAAACCCCGAGATAAGACTCAAAAGGCCAAAAATAATATTTTGCATCCCCAAACCATGTTGTGCTCTTGTCACAATTCCCAGAACAAAAAACGCGGAAAATAACGAACTGGTAGTAAACGCTAAAATCCTTCGCCTCAAAGTGTCATCCGAAACGATCCAATAAACACTATAAAATTTTTTCACCACCAACTGAAATAATGTTTCTCGGGATTTCTCTTTTCTTTTCGCCGCGCCGGATTTTCTTTTCATTAGAGCCTAGCCCTTTTTTCACTAATTTAAAAAACCAACATCAAACAGAAAGTAAAGACGACCGATCACCGGAAAAGATCAAGAGGACCCTTGCCCCTTCATAGAACGTCAAGCGCATCATTAAATTTCCATTAATTTCTTTGGCGCTGTAATAAAACACCTCTCTATTTTCCCCATACTCGTCAGCGCCCGAAAATTCCTCTTTTATCCTCTCCCTACTCTGAAATAACTCTTCAATCTTCATACGGGCTATCAGCTCCGCTCCGATCCCCGCACACACCACATCCACGCCAGCATACTCGGCATGCGTTTGGACTGCGCCGCGATACTTTTTTCCGTAATGTCTGAAATATAACCCCTTTCCCACCCTTTCCATTAACAAAGCGAATCGTTCCGGCTCGAAGTAAAATTTCGGAGCTCTATATTCGCCGTCCTCGTCAGTAAGAATCGTCATTCTTGATCTTTGAAACATTCTTTGAAAAATCCCCGGGTGGTGCTTATGAGCGCGTTTACCCTTCGACAAAAAATATTTGACCGCCAAATGATTTATCGCGTTACAAAACGACAATGAATACCAAAGAAATTCATCGTCTTTAGATTTCCCAGAATTATGTTCTTCGCAAGAAGGAACTATGAAAAGGTTTTTCCTGAAATCCTTCCCAGGAAAACCAAGACTAGCGTTTTCTGAAATTTCCGGGAAAAGACATCTCGGTGGGACATGCTCTCGCGTCGTCGCGGACTTCTCGCACATGTAACATGATTTTTCCGCGAGTCTTGCTTCTTTTAATTTCATATGGAAGGCCAAATAGCCTCAATGTTATCGCAAGCATCTTCAATTTCGTGAGATAACCTAGACCGCATTTTTGCAACCCGGTGAATAACGCCCCGACGGACATCGATAAACTCGATATTCCTATTGGTCACTGGCGCGTGCTTTCCAACTTCCAAGAAAAGGAGCTGGCTGATAATTGTATATAAACGTCTAGTGGGCGGCTCTGCGGACAAATGAAGGAAAATATATTTTTGTATTTTATTTTCAATTCCAGCAAGATCAGGGGTTAGAGAAATCCTCACCCCCTTATGAGTATGTTTGAAGGTCGATGTCCCTTGGTGTTGGAGGGGTTTATCGCCAAAATATCGAACATATGCAGATATAACTTCTGCATTATTCCTTAATCTCACTCCTGCCTTTCCAGGAGTCGCGTTTCCAGCGGCTGCCACTTGATTTGAAATCCCCTGAAGCCAAGCTTGATCTCTTTGCCGTTGATGAAAGGACCTTATCGCAGCCCGAGCTTCGGCGTAATACAAAGTCTGAGCCACACCTTCTGGCTTTGGATATTTATAATCCCGTAAAATTTTTCTTTGCTTTGAGGAATTGGAATCCATGTATTTCGCTAAACCCTTGACCGTTAGACCAATCATTCGACACCTCCCAAAATTTAATTCGGGCATAAAAAAACCCGGGAGCTTTCCCAGGTTTATTGGAGGTGGTCGATGTTGTCTAAGTAGTGGGCCACGCGTTCAGTAAAAGGAAAAGCTTTAGTAGTCCTGTAATAATTATCCACACCAATGGGAGGCCGTCAAGAAAAAAGTATACTACCGTATACTTTTAGGCAGACGCGGAATGATTAAATAATCGTTTGCTCAACCATCTTTTGAAATAGTTCTGCCCGCACCAATTTTTGACCACCTAAAATCACTTCAGAATAGGTGTCATCGATAATTCTACTTTTTCCGTCGTGGACATGAACGTGGATTCCCTTTTCCTGTGGACGGTCAGCCTTCCAAACAATAGCAGGAGTTGAAGCCCAAATGTTATATGTGCATCCCTGGCATTCATCCAAATTCACGGAGCGATTAGGTTCAACAAACTGAGCATTTTTTAAAAAGGAATCATGTAAAGGTTTTAGTGGAGTTGAAATAATCTTTTCTTTGCTCCAAGTGCTGTCATATCCGCAGTTGGCACAAAAATGTTTCTTGTGAGGTGTTATTCCAAAATCCCCCAAGTCCAAATGTGGATATCCACAGGTCGAACAATTCACACAATCCGTTTCTCGCCCCAGTTCCAACGCTTGAACAAATTCAAACGCGGCCGGTGGAGTAATATTGATTAAGCTAATTTTAGATTTCCCAAAAAGTTCTAAGTTTTGGTTGTTACGAACAGATATTGCATCGTAATCACCGTCAACCGTCTTATGCTCACCCGCCTTCTCTCGAACATGAACATGGATTTTCGGAGTTCTTTTTTCCATTTTTCTTGAGGATAACGCCGCTGGCATTGAGCACCAAATTCCCACTTGGTAGTGGTCGCTCGGATCGAGTTCAAATGGATCCACAACGTAATTCATTTTCTGATCATGATTTGCGCAAATCATTTTCCCAATTCGTGAATAGGACTCGATATCTGCCTTTGTTCCCCAATACACCTGATGAGTCCTACACCACCACCTATTTACCCCATGACGGAATTTACCAGCGCTTACTATGTCGCAAGGTAAAACAGCATCTGTCCCCGCATTACCGGGGAAGTTCCCAAGAATTGATTGAGAATAAACAGCAATATTTCC
The DNA here is from genome assembly GCA_035549195.1 of bacterium. NCBI lineage: Bacteria > bacterium. The sequence goes on along the minus strand of DASZRK010000060.1, from coordinate 87,226 downwards.
TAAGGTTCGTCCATAAGACCAACAAATTGCAGGAGACTCATGCATAGCAACTTGCTCCGCCTTTTCAGCGGAGATATCGTCCCCAATTTTTCTCAGAAATGCTTTTTGGGGCTTTTGACCCGGTTGGTTTTCCCACTCGCATTCCCAAAGCTCAATAACATGAGAAGTTGGGTTTATTTTTCGTTCAATGAACACTTTTGTCCTTAAGCACATTTAAAATCTTGAATTATTTAAAGCAAGAGCTTTACCAACTTCCTACATAACAACTAAATCAATTGTAAGATGATGCCATGACAGAATTCGAACCAAATAAAAAAGATTTTTCATTAACATCTTGGTATTTAAGCACTCCAAGAATTTTCGATCTCATAGATCCAAATCTCATTCCATCAGCCCCAATTGGACTTCCAGAATGGCTTCAAAGAGGCGCCTATCTTTCAAACATCAACAAGAGCTTTGAGGAATGGCTAAAGACTCAAAATATCCCGACACTAGGACAATTAAATTCAGCGCGGTCAATCAAGGAAGGAATTTATTTTACTCATTACGACGCATATTATTATCGACTCACAAAAACAAAATCAAAATACTGCCGTTTAATGCATTGCAATCTGGGAAGCATTGACTTGAACCTGGAACTTCAAGGCGAACTTCAAGAAGAACATTTAGTATCACAAACATCGCAAGTTGTGCTCTCAGGATTTAAACCTCATTTTTTATTCGGTCTCATAACTAGTATCGATTCGAAATACTTAAACGCTGTTCCAATTGTAGTTTCGACAATGACACCCGAATTTTCAAAAGCATCATACATTGGAAAAAATTGGCCAAATCGACTGGAAGTCCACATTGATAGCATCGATTCTTTTCAAGAAGTTAAAAACGTGCCGACCCCCAATAAGAACGATTTGAAACTTCTAGAAAGAATACCCGAACTGGAAATTAAAAAAGCAATTGCAGAAATCATCAATGAACAGGATTTGGACAAAGACTGGGCCGGCGAACGTTCCGACTTTTTCACAACGAGAATCAAGTATTCCGGGCATAGGATTTCTACTGCCATGGCACTGAAAGGCCCAGCGCAATTTAAACCAATGACATTTTCAGTTTTGGGCAAAGCAGGTGATCAAGTAGATCGACTCTTTACCGAGCCTGCAGAGCTGATGATTCTTCAGCACTGTCACATAATCAAAAAGGAAGTCCGAGGGATGATGCGTGCCTACGCAACTCGAGTTGGAAATCTGAAGCTGTTTTGCTTAATTGATGGCTACGACACATTGCGACTTTTGCGCGCCTATAAAAAATGTGGGTTATAAATTTATTTCGATGCCGCCAAACTCATTGCAGTCTTTTTTTCCGGCATATCACTCCAAATCCTGCCATTCAATTTGCGGCCTCTTTTTTTCTTTTGGACTCCACCCCATTGCTTGAAGAAAAATGGGACATTAAATTTCTTACATTGTTTTTGAATGTCAACGACCCATTCCTTTTCCATCGGCCTTGCACCAGGACCGGACTCACCGCCAACAATGACCCAATCGATTCCCCTTAACTTCAAATTTGGTAAAGGTGATAACAAAGGTTCTAAAGAGAGAAATTTAATCTTTGCATTTGTCCGCTTTAACATTTCAATTCGATAAGTGAACTTATCGGATTCGACACTAACACCCATCCATATGTTTTTCGTCCATTTAACAGATGAGCTAATTTTTTCGAGTCTATCCGCGCGTTTTGTCAAGACTTGAAATTGATGCCAATGGGCATTGTTCATCGTTTCGAACACCTGCTTCAGGAACTTAAGTGGAATGTCCTGATGAAATAGATCTGACATTGAATTAACGAATATTCTTTTCGAGTCTTTCCAAGTCAATGGTAAATTCAATCTCAATGGCCAAGTTTTAAGATCAAAACCCTGTTCATACGGATGGCCTGGTATTCCTCTCCACCGCTCTGCGAACCTTTCCGCATAACAATTTGCACACCCAGCGCTAACCTTGTGACAACCCGTCACAGGATTCCACGTCGCATTGGTCCATTCAATTTTTGAATTTTCAGCCATTTTTCACTCCGACCTCAACCTGCGGGGAAATAGATCGCCGCATCTTCAGGGAATGTATTTTTCTTCCTGCCAATTTTTTCTACTCGAATTTTCTTATCTGCATCCATCCCGCTCGTTTCATTTTCATTCAGAACTTCCCTCTTATGCCTATCCAAAAACCTAGTGTTGAATTCAACAAAGGCTTTAACTTCTGCCCCCGTTACTTTTCGCCCCCGAAACTTTTTAAGCATCAAATCCCATAGCTCCATTTTCCAAGCCTTGAAATCAAAAGTTAGGGAATTATATTCCGTATCAACAAATTGGAACCTACCACTACTATCAGCTCGCCACATAGCTTCTTTCATTTTCAGAAAGCCCAGCTGATTGTTAGTCAAAAATACCATGTCATGGAAAACCTTCTTGGAAGTTTCTAACATCCTAAACGGAAGATAAAATTGAGACAGTCGCCCCGCTACCTTTTCATGTAGTTTTCTAATCATTTTGTATCTGGTCTGCGTATCACCTTCACGTAGAATTTCCTCAATAATCTTTTCACATCCATCCCCAAAAACCTCTTTCATTAATGGTGCGTTCGATAAATTCCTATTTATCCCATCAACATCCAGCAGAAGAAAAACTTCAGCCGATCTATTAGATAATATCTTCCTAATCAACTCCAAGGGATAACCCTTCACTCCGAACGGATCAATAAAAATTAACATCGGAAACTGAGAACCCAGAATCCCATTTTTGAAATTTGTTATTATTCCAGGGAGTTCATCCTCAAATCTTCCGCAAATCGGTTCGTGTATTTTTATCTTCGAATCGGATTGGGCCGAAGATATTTTCTGTTTTAGATTTTCGATCCGGTCGTTTCTCGCATCAACAAAGTACATTTGTAGCGAAAAATTTTTAGTTGTGTTCTTGAGGGCGTTGCCAACTTCGGCGATTGCGATTAGTGGAGATCCCGGCTCTCCCCCTTCGTACTCTCCAGGTCCACTAAAGCCATCAACGAATAAGGCTTTTGAAAATTTATTCGGAAGAATGGAAACCCAGGCCCCTATGTAACTTTTTAGTATTAAGTGTTTTGCTTCTGTGTGTTTTTCACAGGGCCAAATTGTCTCTGAAATGCCAGCCAAGATACACCTCAATAGTATACACTTGTATTCTTTAGGGTTGCCAGTAAAATATACTGACAAACAATCGGCCTATATTATCGACAAATATTTTTTCAGAAAACAAAAAGCCCTTCCTCAAAAGAGAAAAAGCTTTAAAGAGACCAAATTCTGCCTAATTTTAGTTCATCTTAGAATTAATAAACCTTATCCCTTCAAGAATAGCCTTCCCCTGTCCCCATCCACTCAAATTCCCCTGCATTATCCGTGTTCTCAACAAGCAAATCGACCAGGCCGCATTTTCCCTCACCGCACCACCCGATAGTTCTCCGGCAGGTTGACCGGCTTGTACCGGCTCTTCGGGTCCTTCATCCGTTTGATCACGCTCTCATGGACCAACGCGCCCTCTTGGATGAACCGGGGCTGGGCCAGGGGTAGCTTGAACCTGTAGACCTTCTCCTTGAAGTCGAAATAGCGCTTCGGGATGAATTCCAAGATCCACCAGAACCCCGTCAGGGACACATGGAGCTTGCCGGCGGGATCGGGGGCGGCGTTGGGCGCCTCGAAAAGGGCCTTCACTTTGGCCTTGTCGAACTTCAACCCCGCCTTAGTGGCCTCCCGGATCATCCACCCCAGGGCGATCTGGGAAAGCCCGCATTCGCTGTAGGGGCTGTAACCCCCGCCGATGTCCGAATGGACCCCAGGGAACCAGACCTGGACGATGTCCTGCCCCTCCTCCCCCCGGGCCATGAGGTTCTGCCGGAAGAAACAGCGCCGCTCGTCGATGGAAATGGCGTGGCGGGCGATCTTGATGTCCCGGTTGCGGTAGGTGTTCGGGAAGGAGGTGGGGTCGTAGATCCAACCGACCGAACTGACCGTGTCCCAGACCCCCACGAAATGGGGTTTGCATTCCCGTGAGAAGGTCTTCTTGAACTCGGCGGACAGGGCCGCCGCGTTGGGGTCCTCCCGGTTGAAGAGCTTGTAGGCGTAATTGATGAGCAGGTCGTCGCCCCGCTGGAGCAGGCCGAACTGGTTGAGCATGCCGCAGAGGATGCGGGCCGTATAGGCCCCCCGGCTGAAGCCGAAGACATAGACCTTGTCCTGGGGGCCCCGGTAGCTGTCCATGAGGAAGCGGTAGCAATCCGCCACGTCCTTTCGGATGCCGAAGCCCATGGCCGCGCCCAGGATGCGGTTGAACCAGGTCCAGAGCCACAGGAGCGGGTTGGAGACCCCCACCGTCCCGATGCCCGGGTGGTAATAGACGGTCTGCTGGTTCTTGTCCTTATCCAGCGCCGAGAAGAGCTTGATGACGTTGGAATTATGCGACCCGAACTCGTTGCCCGTCCCGTCGCAGCAGATGACGATGTTCATGGGACCTCTTTGTTATTTATGCAGGTGTTCGAATGCCTGTCCTTAAAGCCCGAATAATCGCCCGAGTAAGAGGTCGGCCCATAAACTTTTGCTTCGAGCAATCTAGACATAGTTCCTCTTTGAAAAAACGCCTAACTCGGATCGGTTCAGCCCCGTTTTTCGAGCGCGGCCCGGATCGCCTTCAAATGCTCCTCGATCTTGTCGATCTTCCAATACCAAAGCATGAGCGCCCGGCAAGCCAAGAAGATCACCAAAACCACCACTATCGATATCAACAACTGGAGCAATTCCCCCATGGTCCCACCTCGTTCCTCGAAGATGAATGACGATCGAAATACCCGGCCATTCTAATTTTCGGGCTTCTAAAGTCCTAATGCCTTCTTGGCGGCATCCACCTTCTCTACATCCCCCGCCACATTGGCCACGCCCCCGCTCACGTCTTGGACCGCCTTCAGGGGGTCCACACCATTGCCTGCCGAGCCCGCAGTGGCGCTTCCAGCTTCTTGGCGCGGTTGTACCTCTCTCACTCGTTCAACCCGATACCCCAACCCCTCCAAGTGCCTTAGGGAGATCTCCAACGCCATCGGCTTGGTCCAAAGGGTCTTCGGGACCCGCGACGCCCGGCTTTGCAGGGTGACCTGGCCTTGGATCCGGTAAAGAACCGTATTCCCCGCTCCCCCTGTCGCTCTTGGTGCCTGGCCTTTGGAATAGAGCTGGTATTCCTGCTTGGTCTGCATCTCGGTCTGTTGGGCCGAGGGGAAGAATTGCTTTTGGAAGGTGGGGTAATAGTCCGCCGTCAAAAGCCCTTTGAAATAGGCCAGGTCGTCGGACCACATGGAGCCGGAGCGGCCATAAAAGTGATCGCCGAATTCCTTGAGGAGGGGGATGCCTTCGGGGGCCCAACCCGGTACGGGTTGGGCACTTGGCTGGACAACTTGTGGTTGTCCGCCAGCGGCCCGTTTGGCGGCTGAACCCAATGGGGCCTGACGGCCCATTTGCTTGGGTTCAGGCTTATTGGGGATCGGTTTGGCAGGAACAACGTTTGAGGCTTCAGCCTGAGCTGGCACTTGAGCCCGTTCGACTCCCTCCGGTCGCTCAGGGCGTTCCGCCGGGACCGCCGAGGTTGTTTCCTGGGTATTTGGGCTCTTATGGAAAAGGTTCCCGACCCCATGGAATACCAACAAAGCCAGGATCCCCAGGGCCGCCAGGGCGTGGAGCATATAGCGCCGAACAAAAGTGCCTAGGGCGCGTTTCAGGTTCGAGGCCAGGAAGCCCCCGAGGGCACCGATGAGGCCGCCAGCCAACAGGCCATTCCCTTTCAAGTGGTCGTAAAGGACCTGAAGGTCGGTCTTGCCGCCCGATACGGGGACGGGGTTCCCCTTGGACCCGGGTGCCGGGGCGGGGTCTTGGGGGGCCTCTACGGCTTGGTCGGACACCCCCGCCTTGACCGCCGGTCTGGACGGCCTCGGGGACGGCTTGTTCCCCCCTGCCTTTGCCATCCCAGGCCGGTAGTCCTCGGGCTTCTTCCCTTGATGGATCCACTGGACCATCTCTCGGACCCCCATCTGGGTGAGGTTCTGGTCACGGACTTCGACCAGGGCCCGCTGGACCAGGGCCTGGGTGGCTGGGGTCACCGGATCGGTCGCCAGTCCGGCCAGTTCGGCGGCGGCCAGCTCCGAAATGCCCTTATTCCCCTTATTTCCGTTGTTAGTGTCACTAACAAGAATGGCCCTCGCCTCCGGGTTGAGGAGGGGTAAGAGGCTTAGGGCCCGGTTCACCTTCGGTAGATCTATCTTCAACCCGGCCCCTATCTCCCTTTGGCGCAGGGTGGGGTCCGCCTGCTTGAGGGCCTCGATGGACTGGTAGTCGGCCCACCAGCCCCTTTCCCGGACCGCATTGTCCAGGTGGGTGATCTTGACGGCCTCGGCGGGGGTGGGGTCCAGCAGGAAGGCCGGGATGGTCTCCCGTTTGAGCCAAAGGAAGGCCCAGTAGCGGCGTTCCCCGGCCAGGATGACCCATTGTTGGTTCCGGGGGTCCGGGGCACCGGGGCCATGGGGGGACTTTTCCGCTTGAGGGCTCCGGACCAGGGGCATGACCTTGATGGGGTTCAGGAGGCCTTCCGCCTCGATGTTCTCGGCCAGGTCGGTGATCTGGTCCGCGGGGATGGGCGGGCCGGGGTTCTTGGGGTTGGGATGGACATTCGCCAGGGGGATCTCCACGACTTGGGCGACGGGACTTAGGGTCGGCATGTTGACCTTCCTTTCAAATATAGGTTCAAAGAGGTCGGCTTAGCGCCGACCTCCCATGGGATAGGGTTAAGCTCGATAAAACTTCGACTTCTCATCTGCGGTGAACCCGATCCTCTTGGGAGGCTTTCCAGGTTCATGGGCCAGCAAGAGGGGTTTCAGTTTTCGATAGATGTCCCGCAGGGCGATATCGTGGGAAATGAGGCTTTTTTCGATGGACTCAAGACGTTTTTCCAGTTCAGCCGTAGCGGATAGCCTTTCCCGGAGCTTGATGAAGGCCCGAACAAGGAAGAGGCTCATTTCAATAGCTTTCGGGCTGTTCAGGACATTGGCGGCCATGAGGGCCCCATGTTCGGTGAATGCTCGCGGCAATTTCCTTACACCACCACGTCCGCTGTTTGATATCGCAATTTGCGATATCAAACGGGTGAATTCTTCCCGCGTCAGCTGAAAGCAAAAATCACCAGGGAAACGATCCTTATTGCGTTTAACGGCCTCGTTCAAACGAAGGGTCTTGACCCCATATAAGGCCGCAAGGTCCCGATCCAAGATCACCTTCTGGCCTCGAAGGGTCAGGATCCGGTTTTCCATCGCTTGGGCGGAATAGGCGCCCAGCTCTTCAGGCATAGTGACCTCCGGTTCATAGGTGATGGCCGAAGTATAAAAAGCGGTTGGAGCTTGGCAATTTAAAAGAAGGTGAGCGACGGTTTATGTGCAGTTTGGCGGGACGGAAAATGTTTTACGGGGTCAGCTTTTGGGCGGTTCCTGGTTCAGGAAAATATTACTTGATATCGAAAAACTCCATATTCAGAAGATGGTCATTTCCCCGATTCCCGCATTCTTTTTGATACCAATTCGTAATAATTCGAATAAGGGTTATTCGGTTCTTTACTTACTAAACTGATCTTTGGCAATCCCGATCCACTTTCAAAGAAATTCATCATTCCATCGAAAGGATGAAGAATAAAAGCTGTCACATCAGGGATTTCGAACAATTCCCGAAAATGACTCGACCAGCATTCATCCACATAGCCAATAGCCGCATCCCGGTCCCGGTCAATTCGAGCGAAGTCCGAACGGTAAGATAGGCCCATATAAAAATAGTAGACGTCGGCCGTTATCTCCTCAAATCCGCTCGGGAAATACATCAAGTATCGGTTGCATACGGATCGGAATTCATGGGCCTTTTTCATCATTAAAATCCCCGAATCATTCCGTTTTTCATGACACAATTTGTAGTAGTAGTCAAAAAGTTCCACGTATTTTCCAAGGATAGCCTCCGCGCCAACAGCGCGTTGCTTGTAATAGAACTCAGAGTGCAGCTCCCTGGATTTATAACTGCTCATGATCGTCGGAATCAAAACACTGGAAAAAAGTCCGATAAACACTGTTTGCGCCACAAATTTCAGCACAGAATAAGTCCGAGAATCCTTCTGAAAGAGACGCGACAATAAGGTTGGCACTTTAGCGACAGGCCGAGGTGCCGCTTCAGTCGATTCCGTTGATAGATCTCCTTCAGGCATTTACCCCTCCTCTTTCAATACAAAATTCAATGAATGGGTTTCGGTTTTGGTCTTGGCTTACCTTTTGGTCCACCCGGCTGAGGTACCGGGGGATCCCCTATCAGTCCCGTTATGGTGGGCAACGATACATTTTTTCGGGGGTTCACTTATCTTTCCCCATGTCCGTTCGCTTGCCCTTTTTCCTCAAGAGTCGGGAACTTTTGGCCTTCATCACATGGTGCGTTCGTGGCGTAGGCGTGAACATTTGAGTCGTTGGGGTTCTTGAAATGTCCGGGTCCGGAACCGTTTCCTCAGAGCTCGCAAAAACGACCCCAGAGATCAATAAGCCGACGAATATTCCGACAACCGTAACTCTTCGCATTGCAGTTACTCCCATTCTTGTAATTTTTTACTTCAACATAAAAAGCGGTAGTTCAAGACTTGTGAAAGCGAATACTCTCACCTCATCCGAGGCGCCATTGAACTCAGGCTTATAATCGATCCCAGCACCAATATCGACGGGAATGTCCTTTTCCCGGTGATAACCAGCCAATCCGATCTTAACGGCATCATTCACCGAGGGATTGTCCGAACTATCCGAAGTGGTCAAATAGGTTCCGATATCGACCGGATAAATCATGAGCCCAAAATCATCGAAGCCAACTTGAATTCCCAACGGCGCATAGAGACCGAATACGGCCTGTTCATCCCTTTCCAAAAACCTTTTTTCATAACCTCCACAAACGCCCGCCAAGGCCGTGACGTCAACTGTCGTTTCTTTAAATCGTTCGCGTCGGGAGGCAATATCCTCAAGATTTGCGGAAAGTATTTTCTTCGCTTCATCCAAGGATGGCGCTTGGTACATTTGCATCAGGACTCTCGCAAAAGAGATAAGGCGCCCATCGATATGGTCTTTATTGACCAGGTTTGGTTGGTCATAAATAAATGTGAAAAGGGACGTCCAATCCCGGCTCGAAACCATATTTAATATTGCAGAGATCTTTCCAAAAACATCCCGTACATTTCCCATCCTTCTTTCGTCGGACGGCAGGTCATCCCCGTCAACAAGGACATCTTTTGACATGCCCGTCAATAGATCAGCGAAAACATTGATTCCCGAGGAGATGCTCTCTCCCGTAACTTCAGGACTCGTTTTTCCAACCGACGTGAGATATTTCAACGTGCTCGTGACCCGTTGGAATTCACCCAATATGTTCGATTCCACTTGGGAGGACTTTTTAATGATGTAGGTCCTGATCAGCAATGTTTTCACGACTCGCCCAAAGCCCTCACTAAGAGTGTTCCGGACATAGACGGACGACCCCTGCCACGATTGATCTTTTTCCAATGCATCCAAAACTTTGACAAGGATTTCTCGACTCTTGAAATCTGATGCGACCGGCTTATTCAAGATCGCCGAAAATTGTTCCAATAATCCGTTTATCCACTTGTCGGTCGCTTGTGAGTCCGTCGCATCCGCAAGTAAATAGCTCCCGACCAGGTTCAAAAAGTCCGACAATTCCTTGCTCGCGTCCGCGTCAGTGCTTTTATAGGATTTGTAAAAATATGCGCATGCAGTTGCCGGCATCGAGGAATTCTTCGATACGGCAGCAACAGCACCCGCTGAGGCCAATTCCAGCATGTCAGCATCCGTCACAACGACTTGTGTTGACGAACGCCTCGAAATGTCGGACGAAAATCCTTCGGAAAATCGTTTCAAGATCCCGTTGGCCGTTTCGATCATCGGTTCGCCCAATCGATGAACATCTGGATTTGAGCTCGCCATCACGTCCACCATTTTGTAAGAAAAGCTCGCCAAGTCACGCATCCCCATCTTTTCAAAATCTTCCACCGGCATCGAGCTAACGGAGATCCGAAATACAAATTCGACCATGTCTTGATTGACCGCCTTGAGAAGAACAGGATCCGTCAACCGCAGATTGTTTTGTTCAAGTAGTTTGAAGGTGCGCTCAAAGAAAACGTTCGGCGTTGGCGTGTCCACGGCGTTATTGTTCTTTGGTTTTTCGGCCGTTTCCGATATTTTCCCAAGATAAATAACGACAGCGTTTTGTTTGCCTTTCGCCCCACAAATAGTGACCGCTCTTCCGTTCAGGGTCCTCACGAACTGTTGACGGATGATGTCGAGGGCGACATCATTCGCCCGGTCTTTCACAACGGAAGCGAAGGCGGCCAAAACCTGATCGACCCCCGGCGGCGAAAGCGAATCGGATATTGCCTTGTTAACTGGAAAAAGAAGACTCAATGAAATGATCAAAGTCATTCGGAACCTCATAGAAGCCTCCTTGAATATCGATCGATCTAAATACTGGTAGAACTCTAGGTCCCCGCTAACGAGGACGGCAAACCAATCTTTGTAAAATCTTTTTTCCGACCAATTCCTGTCCGGTTTTGCGCTCAAGCAATCCAAGGGGAAACTTCAAGAAGGTCGAACGCCACAATTCAGGAGAGAAGGGCTTTGGAAAAACCTTGGGACAAGATCCCCGGACGGGATGAGCGAAATGGGCCCAATATCGCCATCGGGCGGTTCGGCCGACGAGGACTTGGAACAGGGATGGACCTGGACCCACGGGATGAAGACCCGGAAGAGCTTCCGCCCCCATAAAAAAGCCCCGGGGGGACTTCCTCCCGGGGCGCCATCGAAGGGAACCTTTTTCTTACCACGTCGGATCAAATCCGCTGGCGCCTTCACGGCGCCCTATCAAGGAACCCTTCCACTTTTCAGTCTAGGACTTCCCCGCGAAAAAACCATGACCCGGATCAGTGATCCCCTACGGAACCGGCGGCCGAAAGCGCGTGAAAGCGAGAAACCTCCAAGGGTAAATTTTTCCCTCGAAACGTTGCCCGACGATCCGCCGGCCCTCCATTGAAAATGCCCCGAAGAGGGACCCAAAGTAAAAGGTGGAACCACCCACCACTGAAAGGGAGGGCACCATGAAACACGCCAAGGTTCTTTCGATCATAGCGGGGACGGCGGGAATGTTATTCCTCCCGGCGCTCCTCCAGGGACAACCCGACACCAAAGCGGAGGTGGACCGTCACTTCCAACAGCAGATGGTCCTGAAGGACGACGCCCGGCGGATCAAGATGGATATCGCCGACCTGGAAGGGAAGCTGGGGGCCACGATCCTCATGGGATCGGACCGGGACGGACTGATGAGCCAGCTGTCGGACGACCGCAACAAACTGCGGAGCGACCGCGCGGCGCTCCACGAGGGGCTCACCTACCTGACGGCCCATTGGGACCTGCTTTCCGAATCCCAGCGCTCCGAGGTCCGGGAAGAGGAAAGGTCCCTCGAATAAAGGCCCAGGGACCGGCGCCCGAAAGGGCGTGAAAGCGCGAAACCCCCAAGGGAAAATTTTTTCCCCGACCGGGGAGGAACGATCCGCGGTCCCTCCATTGAAAAACCCCAAGAAGGGGTCCCAAATTAAAAGTAAGGAACCACCCACCACTTGTTGTTAAGGAGGGAACAATGAACTATCTAAAGGTTCTACTGGCGATCACTTTGACGATCGGGACGTTGTTCGTCCCCGCCATCCTGAAGGGCGCGACCTTGACGCCCCGGTCGAGCCTCGACCGGCATTTCCAGCGGCAGATGATGCTGAAGGACAAGGCCCAAGCGGTCCGCAAGGACCTGGAGAAGGCGAAGCAACAGATCGGGACCACCGCCTTCGGCGCCTCCGGCCGCATCAGCGCCGAGAACAAGCTGGCCGAGGACGAGGGCAAACTGCGGGGCTACCGGGCGGCCCTTCATGACGGGGTTTCCTACCTGCGGGCCCACTGGGACCAGCTTTCGGACCTGCAGCGCTTCGAGGTGCAGGAAGAGGAAAGGTCCTTCGAATAAGGCGGGCCGCCCTTTCAGGCCGTCGCCACCAGGAACTCTTCCCCATGCCCCGGGAGGAACCCATCGGTCCTCCCCGCGAAGTAGCGGCGGACCAGCTCGTCCCGGGAGACATGCCGGGCTTCCGAAAAGCCGCAGGCGCGGGCCAGGTCCATCATCTCTTGGGGCGTAAAGAAGCTGAGGAAAGGCGTGCCCGCCTGCCTGGCCCGGTCGTAGACCATCTGGTGCTGGGCCCGTTCGGCCTCGGGGATGAGGTCCATCGTGAGCAGGAAGGTCATGGCCAAGGTGGAGCCGGGCGCCAACCGGGCGGCCTGCCGCAGGGTGGCGGCGACGGCTTCCTTCGTCAGGTACATGGAGACCCCGGTGGAGGCGATGACCGTGGGCCGGGCGGCGTCGAACCCCGCCTCTTTCAACGCGTCGGGCCAGGACCCGTTCTTCTCGAAGTCGACCGGGACCAGCTTGAGCCATTCGGGGACCCCATATCCCAGTTCCATCAACCGCCCGCGTTTCCAGGCCTGGGTGCCCGGTTGGTCGATCTCATAGACCTTCAAGCGGGAGGCCATCTCCGGATGGCGTTGGACGAAGCTGTCCAGCCCCGCCCCCAGGATCACGTATTGGGCGGGGCCCTTCCCCGCCCGCTCCAGCACCAGGTCCTCCACGAAGCGGGCCCGGCCCACGATGGCGGCCCGGTATCCGGCCGTCCATTGGGGGTTCATGTCGGGGCGGTCCCGCCACCCTTCCGGCGGCGCGGCCAGCCGGTAGCCGACCTCGTCCTCCAGGACGGGGGGCTTGGCGTCCACCAAGAGGTGCAGGTAACGCCAAAGGGCGACCCGCAAAGCGGTCGTGTCGGGTCGGTCAGCCACGGGATTTAAAAGCGGAAGGCCAGCGAGGGGGACGGAACGGAAAGCGCGGCGCCATCCAAGGTCGCCACCGGGGAAAGGCCCAGGCCCACTTCATAACCGGGCCCTTGGAGGTTCAAAAGGTCCCCATAACGGTTGGGATGGGGCTGGTGATTGGCCGCGTAGGCCGGCGCGTCGATCATGCCCAGGATCCAGCCGCCCAGGGCCACGCCGCACCCGACCCAGAGGAAAGGGGTCGTGTTCACGGTGTCGATCGTCTGGCCGTAGCCCAGGTCCTCCTGGGTGGTGGAAGTGCCCGCCGTCAGCATGAGGACGATCCCGCCCACGTAGAGGCCGTCGCAGAGAAGACCGATCTTGGTGTCGTCCCCGCCGTTGAGGTAACAGCCCAGGCCCGGCACCAGGAAAGAGAAGAGGAAGGCCGTCGTCGGGTCATGGTTCACCACCGGGCCGTTGGCCGAGGGGGCGGGACCGGGCGCGTCGGCCGGGCCCAGGCCGGGCAGTTCGGACTTCAGGACCTTCTCCACGTCGTTGATGGAATAGGCACGGACGGCCCCATCCGGGGTCCGGATCTTCAGCCACAAGGCCGGGTCCTCCTCCAGGATCTGTCCGTGGAGCACCGCGCCGTTCTTGAAATAGACCACGTCCTCCGAGGATTGGGCCCGGCAGGGGGTCAGGGATTGGAACCCGAGGATGAGGAGGATCGCCGCGAAAAGGGACCGTTTCATTCTTAACCTTTCTTCAGGACCGGGCGGCCTTCGGCCACCCAACCATCCGGGCTTGAGCCCTCAATTGAACAACCGATAGCCGGCCATCAAGGCCATCGAGGTATTGACGGGGCCGTACTCCTGCTGGTCGTTCGGCACGAAACCGATCTCGTAACGCAGGTCCAACAGGAACCGGTCGATCTCCAACCCGCCCCCGAACACCCACCCCGCGTCCGCTTGGGTGAAGCTGGAGGAATCCCCATAAACTATTCCATCGTAGCCAGAGAAGCCCGATGCCAGGACCGCCAAATAAGGACCGCTGAACAGGTCGAACCTCAGGTCCTTGTCGCTCGGGAAACTCAGCTTGAAAAGGATGGGCATTTCCACGTAATTGATCTGGTCGGAATAATAGGGGCCGGAATTGCCGCCCTTCATCGCGAACAGGACCTCCGGTTGGATGGAGATGCGGTTCGAGAGCCCGAAATCCACGAAACAACCGCCGATGAAACCCACCCGGTTGTCCAAGGACGAACCGTAATAAAGTTCGTTGGCCATGTCCACGCCGGCCAACAGACCGAACCCCACCTGTCCCCCGCGGGAAGGGCCCTGGTCCGCCGGGGACGCGGCGGGCGCGGAAGCGGAGGGAAGTCCCGGCGCCTCCGGGGGAGGCGTCAGGTTCTGGGGAGGCCGGTCGAGTTTGGTGATCTTGGAGACATCGCTCATGCGGTAGACCTGGACGGTCCCGTTGTCCATGCGGACCTTGAGGGAAACGCCCGGCCATTGCTCCAGGACCTGGCCCTGGATCACGGCGCCGTTCTTGAAAGTGACCACATCCACCGTGGATTGGGCGAAGAGGGGGGCCTGGACCGCGAAAAGGATGGCCGAAAAGAAAGAAGCGATAAGGACGCGTTTCATAGGCCCCCATTCTAAGGAAAGTCCCGGGCGACGGGGACGAAAATCGCGTTCCGCCCCAGGGCCCAGGTCAGCGTTCGAAGGACAGGCCGAATTGGTTGTTCCAGGTCTTCGACCTAGGACAATCACTCACTCTTAATTTGATGTGAATTGCTGGTGCGCTTGGCCTGACGGCCAAGCACTACCACTTCACCCAAAGGAAAAATTGGTGCCCCAGGCCTTCGGCCTGGGACATACCAAATTTCCGATGCAACCCTGGTGCACATTGAGCTTCGCTCAAGTGCATACCCAATTTCCGATGCACCCTGGTGCACATCAGCCTCCGGCTGAGTGCAACCACTTTTCCAGTAATAAAAAAGGCCATAGAACCAGTCGGTTCATGGCCTTTTTAATTGATAGAGAAAAGTGGTGCCCGAGGTCGGACTTGAACCGACATGACCCGGAGGTCGATAGATTTTGAGTCTATTGCGTCTGCCAATTTCGCCACTCGGGCCGGAACTTCAGGAGAAGCGAAGCGGAGGGTAATTTTAGCCAATCAACTCCCCATGTCAAGCCGAGCCATCCCGGCATTCGCCCATAAAAAAAGCCCCGCAGCGCGTGCGCCACGGGGCTTGGTGCTTCCGATCGGCCGTTAGATCTTAACGACGTTCTCGGCCTTCAGGCCCTTTTCTCCGGAAGTCACGTTGAATTCAACGCGATCCCCTTCGTTCAGGGACTTGTAACCTTCGCCTTGGATGGACGAGTGATGAACGAAAACGTCATCGCCACCGTCCTGGGAGATGAAACCGAAACCTTTTTCGTTCTTGAACCACTTCACGGTACCTTGAGCCATTTTTCTTTGAACCTCGACTGTTTTCTATAAATTTTGAATCCTCTTCCCAGGTCGTGAGGACCCCGGCAAGAGGGCCCCATCCTACAGGAACACGGGGAAATAGGTGATCAATCGGAGGCGATCGGGACGATTGTTCCCAAAAGACGGTGTTTCACGACCCCCGGGGCGTCCCGGGACGGTCCGAAGGCCCCGATCGGGCGATTTCCCCAAGATAAACCTCGGCGGGCCCCGCGAAAGAGTATGCTGGACAGCTCACCTATCCAACGCAAGAAAGGGCCACATGGAGATCAAAGAGAAGGACCTGGGAAAGATCGTTCAATTGCCCGTCCGGCCCGAATGGGGCTTGGGCATCATCGTTCAGACCGACCGCCGCTTCGCCTTCATTTTTTTCCGGGAGGTCAAGGAGAAGACCGCCAAGAAATATTTCCGGGACGAGAACCCCCTGGTCCTGGCCCCGGACCAGGCCCAACCCGACCTGGTGCGCCGGGCCCGCCTGAAGAACAAGAAGATCAAGGTCCCGCGCGTCAACCCGGCCCAGGCTTGAGGATCCCCGGCCATGGATGAAAGAGCCACGACCCAGGTCGGAAGGAACATCCGGGACATCCGGATCCGCAAAGGCATCACCCAAAGGGTCCTGGCCGACCGGACCCATTATGAATTCAACTATATCCAGGCCATCGAGAGCGGCCATTCGGACGTCACCCTGGTGCGGGCCTATAAATTCGCCATCGCGTTGGGCTGTCCGGTGGGCGACCTGTTCCGCGAACCGGTGAACTGACGCCCGGTCCGGATGTTCTGAACCACAGAGAGCACAGAGGACACCGAGAAAGACAAGCCTGATCGACCCCGGCCAACCCTTGGCCGCAGATCGACGCAAATGGACGCAGATGAAAAGCACCGCCATCGGGCAGGCCCATGGGGCCTGGGCCGAAGACCCGGGGGGTGGGTATCACGGCTGCGGAAAAATCTTCGTTTTTCCGGCACCCGCGAACCTCACCCCGCCCCCGATGGCGTCCGTCGTTATCGAACTCCGCTTCCCTCCGTGCTCTCCGTGCCCTCCGTGGTTCGAACCGTCAGCCTTCCTGGTTCAAAGCCCTTCCCAGAATTTCCTCAGGTCCGCGGGTAAGGGGTCCTCAAAGCTCAGCCGCTTCCCCGTCGCTGGATGGTCGAACTCGATGCGGAAGGCGTGCAAGGCCTGGCGGGGCAGGAGCACCTTGCCTTGGAGCCAGTCCGTCCAGCCCTCGTCCATGAACCGCAAGAAGGTCTCCTCATCCCCCGAATAGAGCTTGTCCCCCACCAGGGGGTAGCCCAGGCTCTCCAGGTGCACCCGGATCTGATGGGTGCGTCCCGTGACCGGCTTCACTTCCAATAACGAAAAACCCTTTTTGACCTCCCACCGGGTGAAGTCGGTGATGGAAGGCTTGGCCTTCTCCTGGTCCACGCCCAGCTTCATGCGGATGCGGCTCCCCTTCAAGGGCCCGATGGGCCTGTCGACCCGCATGGACCCTTCCGGGAATTCCCCGAACACGATGGCGCGGTAGGTCTTTTGGGTCCTTTCGTTCCAGTCGGTCTGGAGCTTCTTGAGGGTCTTCTTGTCCTTGGCCAGGACGATGAGGCCGCTGGTCTCCGAGTCCAGCCGGTGGACCAGGTCCCAGTTCTCCGCCTCGGGCCGGTCGGAGCGCAAAAGATGGGTCAGGGTGTTCTCGAAATAGGCGCCGATGGCGTGCACGGGCAGCGGCGCGGGCTTGGCGACCACCAGGAAGCCCTCCTCCTCATGGACGATGCGGTAGTCCCGGGCGACCTCCGGCTCCTCCCAGGCCTGGGTGGTATAGGCCACCTCGTCCCCCGCCCTTAAAGGCTGTCCCTCGGAGGGCGCCAGCCCGTTGACCGTGATCTTCCCTTCCCGGATGCGTTCGGTCCATTCGTCGGGCGAGTGGTAGGGGAACCGGCGGCAGAGGAAATCCAGCAGGGTCTCGGAACTACGCTTGTCGATGCGGGAGACCAGGGTGATGGGTTTTTTCGTTTTAGGTTCCAACTTCATGACGACATGTTAACCACAGAGGGCACCGAGGGCACCGGGAAAGACAAGGCCATTTGCCACAGATGCATGGGATCCATGGGATAACCAAACCCGATCGAACCACAGAGAGCACAGAGAAAGACAAGACGATGTGCCACGGATGCATGGGATCCATGGGATAGCCAAACCCGATCGAACCACGGAAAGCACCGCGAAAGACAACGAAGGGGAGCCGGGTTAAACTGTTCCCGCCGGACAAAACGCCCTGAAAAGGAACAACCCCCATGAACCTCCCACGACCGATCGCCCGCCTCTTCGCCTTCCTCGGCCCACTGCTCCTCGTCGGTTGCGCGAATTACTACAGCCAGTATTACCAGGACAAGACCGCCGGGAAGCCCGATTCCCTCTACCTGCGCCTATTGAAACCGACGTCCGACCCGGAACTCCGCTACTCCCAGGACATGAAACAGGACGGCCACGCCCTCCTGCAACAAGGTTACATCCTCCTGGGAAGGTCCAAGTTCCAGACGCCGCTCATGAACGCCGTGGAGGATGCCAACGCCGCCCGCCAGCAGGCCCAGACCGTGGGCGCCTGGGTGGTGCTCATGAACAACAAATATGCCGGGACCCGGACCGTGGACACCCTGCAGGTGGTTTCCACTCCCGACCAGACGATCGACACCTCCAAGACCTTCGTGAACCGCCGGGGCCAGGTGCGTACGGTCTACAAGAGCGTGACCATCCCGGGGAACACCCAAGTGGTGACGGTGCCCGAGGACGTCGACTTCTATGAATATGCCGCCACCTTTTGGGCGAAGTCCGCGCCCTCGCCCCTGGGGCTCCTGGTCAAGCGCCCCAAGCCCGGCGACCCGGCGGGTTTGAGGGTCCGGGTGGTCATCCAAGGTTCCCCCGCCGATTCCGTCCATATGAAAGAGGGGGACCTGCTGACCTCGCTGGCCGGAGAGACCTTGACCAGTCCCGAACAGCTGTTCGACGTGGTCTATCGCCACCAGGGACAAAGGGTCTCGTTGGACTTCACTCGGGACGAGGCGGAGGTCACGGCGACCTTCACCCTGGGCCAATTACCGCCTCCCCCGGCGGTCCCCACGCCCCGGCCCTGACCGGGCGCGGTCCTTCCGCGGGGGCCGTGCGTCCAAAGAGGGTATGGACCTGGCCGTCGATCCCAAGGAGGACCCTATGACCGAATCGCCCTATGAGGACATCCTGTTGGAGATGCAGACCCTCTCCCAACGATACGCGCTGGGCAAGCTGACCCGGCGGCACTTGGAGAAGGACCTGCAGGGCCTCCGGGAGAACCTCTCCTCGCAGGTCATGGCCGAGCGGATCCTGAAGGAGAAACGAAGGGCCTTCAACCAGGGGTTCTTCGCGGCCTTTTTCGTGGCGCTGGCCCTTTGGTCGGCGGTCAAGGTCTTCATCCACCTGTTCCCCTATTGGGGGTGAGGCCCCTGGCCCCCACCGGGCCCACGAAGACGCGAAGTTCACGAAGGACGGATATTCCGTCCCGGTGAAAGGCGATATCCCGAACCACAGAGAGCGCAGAGGGCACAGAGAAAGACAATGTGCCACAGATGCATGGGATGCATGGGATAGATCCCGGCCAACCCTTGGCCGCAAATCAACGCATATTGACGCAGATGAAGACCACCGCCATCGGGCAGGCCCATGGGGCCTGGGCCGAAGGCCCCGGGGCGCGGGATCGGGCAACTGGGAAAACCAAGATTTTCCCATTGCCCCGTCACCGCGCCACGACCCCCGATGGCGTCCGTCGTTATTGAACTCCGCTTCCCTCCGTGCTCTCCGTGCCCTCCGTGGTTCAAACCGTCTTTCTTCGTAGCCTTCGTGGTTCGATCGCCGTTACAACATGCTTTGGGGATCGATGTCCACCACCCGGAAGACCTTCGGGGGGACGGGATGCTTCGCGTCCAGGCGGGCCAACAGGCCCCGGATCCTGGCGGCGCTCGCCGCCTTGAGGAGCACCTGGTAGCGGTAATGCCCCCGCACCTTGAAGATGCCCGAGGGCGCCGGGCCCCGCACCTCCACCCCCGACCCTTGGGCGTCGCGCGAGAGGAACTCCACCGCCTCCTCGGCCGCCTTCTGGGCCTTCCGCTCGTCCTCCGAGCGGTAGACCAACAGCCCCAGGCGGGTATAGGGCGGATAGCCGAGGGCCTGGCGGAGATCCAATTCCTTCTCCCAGAACCCGTTCATGTCGTGGCGCGCGGCCGCCTGGATGCTGGGATTCTCCGGCTGGAAGGTCTGCAGGTAGATGACGCCCTCCTTCTCGGCCCGGCCCGCCCGGCCCGAGACCTGTACCAGCAGCTGGAAGACCCGCTCCTGCGCCCGGAAATCGGGCAAGGACAGGCCCGTGTCGGCCCCCACGATGCCCACCAGCGTGACGCCGGGAAAATCATGGCCCTTGGCGATCATCTGGGTCCCCAAAAGCACATCCACCTCGTGGCGGCGGAAGCGGCCCAGGATGGCCTCGTGGCTCCCCTTCTCCTGGGTGGTGTCCAGGTCCATGCGTTCGATCCGGGCCTTGGGGAATTTCTGCTTCAGTTCCTCCTCCAGCCGCTCGGTGCCCAGCCCCACCTGCTTGATGACGCCGTCCTTGCAGGCCACGCATTGCTTGGGCACCGGGCCCCGCCAGTCGCAGTAATGGCACCAAAGCTCGATGCCGCCGCGGCCCCGGTGGCTCGTCACCGGCACCGAGCAGTTCGGGCAATGGACCGGCTCGCCGCACTTGAGGCAGAGGGTGGCGGTGTTGAAGCCCCGGCGGTTGAGGAAGAGGATGGCCTGCTCGCCCCGGTCCAGGTTGTCCCGGAGGGCCTCCTCCAGCGCCATGGAGAGCACGGGCCGGTCGTCGCCCCGCACCTGCCATTCCTGCCGGAGGTCCAGCACCTTCACCCGGGGGAGGGGCCTTTGGTTGACCCGCTCGGGCATCTCCAGGTAGCCGTACTTCCCTTCCCGCGCGTTCTTGAGGGACTCCAGCGAGGGCGTGGCGCTGCCCAAAAGGGCCAGGGCCCCGCCGATCTGGGCCCTTTTCACGGCCGCGTCCCGGGCGTGGTAGCGGGGCGCGTCCTCCTGCTTATAGGACTGCTCGTGTTCCTCATCCACCACCACCAGGCCCAGCTTTCGGACCGGGGCGAAGAGGGCGGAGCGGGCCCCCACCACCACGTCGGCCCCGCCTTCGGCGATGCGTTCCCATTGGCGGTTGCGTTCCTTTGGGTCCAGGCGGCTGTGGAGGATGGCCACCCGGTCGCCGAAGCGGCCGGTGAAGCGCTCCACGGTCTGCGGGGTGAGGGCGATCTCGGGGATGAGCACGATGGCCTGCTGGCCCAACTCCCGCACCCGGGCGATGGCCTGCAGGTAGACCTCGGTCTTGCCGGAGCCCGTCACGCCCTGGAGCAGGAAGGTGCGGAAGGTGCCCAGCTCGATGGCCTGGGTGACGGCGGCCAGCGCCCTTTGCTGTTGGGGATGGAGCCGGAGCGCCTCGGTCCTCCGGCCCATGGGGACCTTCTCGCCGGCCTCTTCCTTCCCTTCCCCTTCCAGCACCCGGATGACCCCCAGGCCCGCGCTTTTCAGGGACTCGGCCAGCGCCTGGGTGCGGGGCGTGAGGGCCACCTTGCCCTTCCGCAAGCGCTCCCAATTGACGCCCCTTAAGGGCCCGGCTTCGCCCAGCAGGGTCTCCACCTTCGCCACCTGGGCGAGCCCCTCGGGCGTGAGCTCCACCACCGACTTGGGCTTCTTGCGGCCGCCGGGCGGGAGGAAAGTGAAGAGCGTCTCGCCCAGGGAGCAATAGTAGTAGTCGGCCATCCAGGCGCCCAGCTCCAGCAGGTCGGGGGTGAGGACAGGCGCAGGATCGAGGAGCGAGTCGATGCTTTTAAGGTTCTTCACGCCGTCCGGGGCCTTCGAGGTGACGCGGGTGATGAAGCCCACGGTCTGCCGGCGCCCGAAGGAGGCGAAGCAGCGCATCCCCGGGGCGGCCTGGGAGGCCAGGGGCGGAGGAAGGCGGTAGGTGAAGACCTGCTTGAGGGCGATGGGAAAGGCGACCTCGGCGTAAAGCTCGGACAAGGAAGAACCTCGGAACCACGGATTGAGCGGAAAAGGAAAGGAGCGATTTTACCGCGAAGACGCGAAGAACGCGAAGAGCAACCACACCCGTTCGAACCACGGAGAGCACGGAGGACACCGAGAAAGACAAGGCCATGGGCCACAGATGCATGGGATCGCCAAGCCAAATTGAACCACAGAGAGCACAGAGAAAGGCAAGTCCATTTGCCACAGATGCATGGGATAGCCAAGCCAGGTCGATCCCGGCCAACCCTTGGCCGCAAATCAACGCAAATTGACGCTGATGAAGACCACCGCCATCGGGCAGGCCCATGGGGCCTGGGCCGAAGGCCCTGGGGCGCGGGATCGGGCAACTGGGAAAACCAAGATTTTCCCATTGCCCCGTCACCGCGCCACGACCCCCGATGGCGATCCGTCGTTATCGAACTCCGCTTCTCTCTGTGCTCTCGGTGACCTCTGTGGTTCGAGCCGCCTCAGCCGTTGCGGTCACTACCCCGCAGGCGGGGGTCCAGGTAGTCCCGCAGGCCCTCGCCCAGCAGGTTATAGCCCAGCACGGTGAAGAAGATGGCCAGCCCCGGGAAGGTGATGAGCCACCAGGCGTCGGTCAGATGCTCCTTCCCTTCCTCCAGCATGTTGCCCCAGCTGGGGGTGGGCGGCTGGACCCCCAGGCCCAGGTAGGAAAGGGCCGATTCGGTGAGGATGGCCCCGCCGATGCCCAAGGTGGCCACGACCAGGATGGGCCCCAGGGCGTTGGGCAGGAGATGGCGGAAAATGATGCGCACGTCGCCGGCCCCGATGACCCGGGCCGCCTGGATGAATTCCCGTTCCTTGAGCGAAAGGACCTCCCCGCGCACCAACCGGGCCACGTCGGTCCAGGAGGTCAGCCCGATGACCACCATGATGTTCACGATGCTGGGCCCCACGAAGGCCACCACCATCAGGATCAGCAGGAAGGTGGGGATGCACAACACGATGTCGGTGAAGCGCATGAGGAGCCCGTCCACCAGCCCCCCGTAGTAGCCCGCCACCGCCCCCACGGTGGTCCCGATCAGCACATAGATGGAGACCGCCACCAACCCCACCGAAAGGGAGATGCGGGAACTGTAGAAGAGGCGGGAGAGGATGTCCCGGCCGTACTGGTCCGTACCCAGCCAATGATGGGCCCCGGGAGGGAGGAGCCGGTCGGAAAGGACCTGCAGGTTCGGGTCGTAGGGCGCGATCCATTGGGCCGTCAGGGCCGTGAGCACCAGGAACCCCACCAGGAGCCCGCCGACGGCCACCAGCTTGTGCCGTCCCATCGTCCGCAGGACCCTATTCATAGCGCACCCTCGGGTCGGCCAGGGCATAACCGATGTCCGCCAGGAGGTTCCCCAGCAGGGTGAGGATCGCCGAAATGGTGCCGATGCCCATGACCAGGGTGTAGTTGCGCGACATGATGGCCTCGAAGCCCAGGCGGCCCATCCCGGGCCAGGCGAAGATGGTCTCGATGATGAAACTGCCCCCGATGAGGGCGGGCAAGGAGAGGCCCAGCAGCGTGATGATGGGGATCAGGGCGTTGGGGAGGGCGTGCTTGAAGACCACCTGGAATTCGGAAAGGCCCTTGGCCCGGGCGGTGCGGATGTAGTCCTGCCGGATGACCTCGAGCATGGAGGTGCGGGCGTAACGGGAGACCGAGGCCAGCCCGCCATAGGTGGTGACGACGAGCGGAAGGATGAGGTGCAGGGCCAGGTCCCCGATCCTCCCGTACCAAGGGAGATATTCGGACCCCACGCTCGTCATGCCCGAGACGGGAAGCCAGCCCAGATGGACCCCGAAGATGAGCATGAGCATCAGGGCCAGCCAGAAGGTCGGCATGGCGAATCCGGCGAAGGAGAACAGGGTCAGGAACCGGTCCAGCCAGCTTCCCCGGTAATAGGCCGCCATCACCCCCAGGGGCACGGCCACGAGGAACAACAGGACCTCGGAGAGACCGGACAGGAGCAGGGTGGCCGGGAGCCTTTCGGCGATGACCGTGGAGACCGGACGCCCGTCCATGAAGGAATTGCCGAAGTTGAGCGTCAGCATCCCCTGGAGCCAATGGCCGTATTGGACATAGACCGGCTGGTCCAGGCCGTAGGACGCCCGCAGTTTGGTGATGTAGCCGGGATCGATCTTGGAGTTCAGGCTCACCGAGAGGGAGGCCGGGTCGCCGGGGGAAAGCTGGAGGATGGCGAAGGTAAGGATGGAGATGCCCAGCACCATGGGCACCATGACCAGCAGACGGCGCAGGAGGTAGTTACGCATGCCTCACCTTACCATCGGCCGGGTTCCCCGTCATTAAGGGCTATTGGGCGTATTTCTGCTGGTCGGCGGGCACGTACCACCGCTCCGGGTGCCAACCGATCCCGTTCGGGTTGACCTCCACCCCCTTGAAGCGCTTGTGCAGCGCCGGCAGCGAGTTGGGGACATAAAGGAAAGTGGCGGCCACGTCGTCGTGGAGGATCCGGTGGATCCGGTGGTAGATGCGCGCCCGTTTGGCCGGGTCCAGGGTGGTCCGGCCCTGCACCAGCAGCGAGTCCACCGTGCGGTTCTTGTAGTCGACCATGTTGTACTGGTGTTCGCCCATCTGGGAGGAGTGCCAGGAAAGGTAACAGTCGGGCTCCGGGCCGAACTGCCAGCCCATGACCATGGCGTCGTATTTGCGCTTGTTGATGTATTCGTTCAGCAGGGTGGTCCATTCCATGATCTGGGGGGAACAATCGATGCCCACCTGCTTGAGCTGCTGCTGGACGATCGTGGCGATGCGCTCCCGGCTGACGTTGCCCTGGTTGGTATAGAGCTTGAACCGGAAGGGGGTGTCCTTGCCCTGGATGGTCTTGTGCAGGATGCCGTCGGCGCCGGGCTTCCAACCGGCTTCCGCCAGGACCTTCTTGGCCCCCTCCACGTCGAAGGGATAGGGCTTCACGTCCTTATCGCAGGCCCAGGACTGGGGCACGAAGGGACCGGTGCAGATGCTCCCCAGTCCATAGACCACGTTCTGGATGATGCTCTGGCGGTCGATGGCCATGGTCAGGGCCTTGCGGACCCTCACATCCTGGAAGAGCGGGTTCTCCAGGTTCCAGCCGACATAGACGTAGACGAACTGGTCGGTGCGGAATTTGTCGTAGTAGTCGGTGAACTTCGGGGTGTCGGTCTGCCGGGCGTACTGCTCGGGCGTCAGTCCCCCGCTGGTCCAGGCGCCCATGCCGTCGATCTCGCCCTTGAGCAGGCTCAGGAACTCGGAGGACTGGTCCGGGATGATCCGCATGATGAAACGCTTGATATGGGGTTTGCCCTCCCAATAGTCCGGGTTGGCCTCCAGCACGATCTGCTGGGCGGTCTTCCACTCCTTGAACTTGTAGGGCCCGGTGCCGATGGGGTGCCGGTTGAAATCGTCGTCCTTATTGATGTCCTTCCCTTCCAAAAGATGCTTGGGAAGGATGGAGGAAAAGGTGTTCGTCAGGGCGGGGGCGAAGGCCTTCTTGTAGGTCACCTTGACCGTGTAGAGGCCCTCGGCCTCCACCGACTTGATGTACTGGTAATCGGCCCCATAGGGGGTGTTCACCGTCGGGTCCGAGAAGACCTTGTAGGTGAAGACCACGTCCTCCGCCGTCATCTCCACGCCGTCGTGGAACTTGACGCCATGGCGCAGGTTATAGGTGATGGTCTTGCCGTCCTTGGAGACCTTCCACTTCTCGGCCAGGCAAGGCTCCAATTCCATCTTTTCGTTGTAACGCAGGAGGCCGTTGAAGACCAAGGCGACGATGTCCCCGCCCGCGCTTTCGTCCATGAGGACCGGGTTCAGGGTCTTGGCGTCGCCGATGGAGGATTCAATGAGGGTGTCCCCGTCGGCCACCGGGCCGCCCTGGGCGTAGATCTTGGGGTCCTTATGGGAGCAGCCGGCCAGAAGGATGGCCGCTAAAACCGCCAGGATCAACGAAGAGTTACGGTTCATGAGACCCCCCTGAAAAAGATAAAGGCATAACATGACACGAAGCCGCCAAGACACGAAGGCCGGCCGAAAATGGACATTCTTGAATCTTCACCCTTCGAACGATCTCTTCAAAACTTCGTGGCTTCGTGTCGTGTGATGCCTTAAGCGCCGTGGCACTTCTTTCGCCGTTCCTCATTGGAACGGCACCCCTCACCTTGCGTTTCGCCTGGTGGGCTCAAGCGCAGGCCGAAACGCCATTCCGCTTACGCTCCATGGCATTTCTTGTACTTCTTCCCGCTCCCGCACCAGCAGGGGTCGTTACGCCCGACCTTGCACCATTCCCTTGGAATGGCGCTCCCTGATCCCGTTCCTCGCCTTGTAGGCTCGTCACAGGGAACGGTCCTAGGCCCCGTGACACTTCTTATACTTTTTGCCAGAACCGCACCAGCAGGGGTCGTTACGCCCGACCTTGGGCTCGTCGCGGCGGATGGGGGCGATCTTCACCTGTTCCCGGGGCTGGCTGCCCTGGGCTTCCCATTCGTCGTAGCCCGGAGGGGGTCCGCCGAAACCGGGGGCCACGTTGCCGCCCAGCATGCCCATGGGTTGGGGCGCCTGGGCCCGGGTGGCCTGGGCGGCGGCGCGGGGGTCGAAATCCGGATGCTCTTCCCGGATGTTCTTGAACTCGCCGGTCGGGAAAAGGTCATCGACCGAGCGCACGCCCTGCACCAGGAAGAGCAGTTTGAGGGTCTCTTCCTTGATGCGGCCCACCATCTCCCGGAAGAGCTCGAAGCCCTCGCGTTTGTACTCGATCAATGGGTCCTTGCCGCCGTAGCCTTGCCGGCCGATGCCTTCCTTCAAGTGGTCCATGGAAAGCAGGTGGTCCTTCCACTGGTTGTCCACGACCTGCAGGAGGATGGCCCGCTCCAGGGTACGCATGACCTGGGGGGTGAGCGCCTTCTCTTTGGCCTCATAGGCCTTGAGGATCTCGTCCTTCATGGCCGCGAAAAGGGCGTCCCGGTCCAGGCGGACCAGGTTCTCCTTCTGCCAGTCCAACGGCGTCTGGAAGATGCCCTGGAACCACTTGTGGAGCCCCTCGAAGTCCCACTTGTCCGTGTCGGCTTTTTCGGGGATGTGGGCCTCCACGCCGATCACCGCCACGTCCTCCAGCACCTCCAGCATGTGGGAGCGGATGTCGTTCTGGCGCAGGACCCGGTTGCGTTCCCGGTAGATGACCTCCCGCTGCTTGTTCATCACGTCGTCGTATTCGAGCAGGTGTTTGCGGATGTCGAAGTTGTGGGCTTCCACGGCCTTTTGGGCCCGTTCGATGGACTTGGAGACCCAGGGATGCTGGATGACCTCCCCCTCCTCCATGCCGAGGCGCGTCATCCAATCCTTGAGCTTGTCGGACCCGAAGATGCGCATCAGGTCGTCCTCGAGGGACACGTAGAAACGGGAGAGGCCCGGGTCGCCCTGGCGGCCGGAACGGCCCCGCAGCTGGTTGTCGATGCGGCGGCTCTCGTGGCGCTCGGTGCCGAAGACGGCCAGCCCCCCCAACTCGCTCATACCGGGCCCCAGCTTGATGTCGGTCCCGCGGCCCGCCATGTTGGTGGCGATGGTGACCCCGCCGGGCCGGCCGGCCAGGGCGATGATGTCCGATTCCCGCTCATGGAACTTGGCGTTGAGGACCTCGTGCTTGATGCCCCGCTTCTTGAGCATGGCCGAGAGCATCTCGTTCTTCTCGATGGAGACCGTCCCCACCAGGACCGGCTGGCCCTTCTTGTGGAGCTCCTCGATGTCCTTGGCGATGGCGTCGTACTTCTCGCGCACCGACCGGTAGACCGCGTCGGGCTCGTCCACGCGCACCATGGGGCGGTGCGTGGGGATGGTGAGCACGTCCAGGTTGTAGATCTCCTTGAACTCGGCGGCCTCGGTCTCGGCGGTCCCGGTCATGCCGGCCAGTTTCTTGTACATGCGGAAGAAGTTCTGGAAGGTGATGGTGGCCAGGGTCTGGTTCTCGGCCTCGATCTTGACCTTCTCCTTGGCCTCCAGGGCCTGGTGCAATCCGTCCGAATAGCGGCGGCCCTGCATGAGGCGGCCGGTGAACTCGTCGACGATGACGACCTCGCCGTCCTTCACGATGTAGTCCACGTCCTTCTTGAAGATGACGTGGGCCTTGAGGGCCTGTTGGACGTGGTGGACCAACTGGACGTTCTTGGGGTCGTAGAGGTTGTCCACCTGCAGCAGTTTCTCCACGTGGCGGACGCCCGATTCGGTCAGGAAGACCGCCCGGGTCTTTTCCTCGGTGTCGTAGTCGTTGTCCTTGCCCGCCTTGAGGGAGGGGATGATGCGGTCGATCTTATAGTAGAGGTCGGTGGATTCCTCGCTGGGCCCCGAGATGATCAGGGGCGTGCGGGCCTCGTCCACCAGGATGCTGTCCACCTCGTCCACGATGGCGTAGTTGAGGTCGCGCTGGACCACGTGGTCCATGGAGGTGGCCATGTTGTCCCTGAGGTAGTCGAAGCCCAGTTCGTTGTTCGTGCCGAAGGTGATGTCGCAGTTGTAGGCGCCCTTGCGTTCCTCATGGTCCATCCCGTGCTTGATGACGCCCGTGGTGAGCCCCAGGAAGCTGTAGATGTTGGCCATGCCCTTGAAGTCGCCCCGGCCGTGGCTGTCCCGTTCGGCCAGGAAGTCGTTGACGGTCACCACATGGACGCCCTTGCCCGCGAGGGCGTTGAGGTAGACGGGCAGGGTCCCCACCAGGGTCTTCCCTTCCCCGGTCTTCATCTCGGCGATCTTCCCCGCGTGGAGCACCATGCCGCCGATGAGCTGGACGTCGAAGTGCCGCTGGCCGATGGTGCGCTGGGCGGCTTCCCGCACCACCGCGAAGGCCTCGACGAGCAGGTCGTCCAGGGTCTGGCCCTTGGCCAGGCGTTCCTTGAACTCGGCGGTCTTGTTGCGGAGGTCCTGGTCGGAGAGGGCCTTCATTTGGGGTTCCAGGGCGTTGATGGCCTGGACCTTGGGCCAGAGGCCCTTCAATTCGCGCTCCGTCTTGCTGCCGAAGACCTTGGTGAGGATATTGCCGATCAAAAGAACACCTTTTTTCACCGCCAAGGCGCCAAGGCGCCAAGGGACGGATGGGTTATTGGAAAGAACGTCTTTTTGACGTTTTTCTTGAGGATTTGGAGGCTAGGAAGGGGAAGTATAGGGATTCCAAAGGGGGGGTTCAAGAACCGCCCAAGGTCAAAATCACTGTCATTGCGGGAACTTTGGCCACGTTGCAATTTTGCTGTCATTGCGAGGAGTGACCCGCGAATAGCCATTCGACAAGCTCATGGCCTATTGATAAGCCCTGAGGCCCTCGAAGGGCGGGGCGATCACGACGCGGCAAACTCAGTTCAGATAAGCCTTTTCCCAGGGATGTTATTTGGGAACTGGGGTCGCTTCGTCGCCACCGTCCCCCTTCTATTTCCCGGTCAAGCCCGCCAGCTTGGCCTTCAGTCCCTCGATCCGCTTGCCGATCTCCTCGCAATCCTTGTCGTCCTCCAAGGCCTTCAAGAGGGATTCCTTGGCGGCCGCGCGCAATTGGGCCGCCTGCCAGGCGTTGTAGGCCAACTTCCGGCGTTCGAGGGAGATCTGGAATTCGATCTCCGCCTTTTCCTTCTCTACCCGCGCCTTGTCCTTCAGGCCCTGGGCGGCCTTGGCGAAACGATCGGTGGCCCGCTTCACCCGCTTTTCGTAGAGGGTCGTTTCCAACCGGGACTTGTCCCAGGCGTCCTTGAGCTTTTGGGTCTCGGCCTTGGCCTTTTCCAGTTCCCCCGCCACCACCCCGGCGTCCTGGGAAGCCGTCTGTCCCGCGAAGGCATCCCGTCCTAGCGGATATACGCAAATGAGCAGGAAAATGGCAAAAAGCATGGCCGACTTAGGTTTCATGATCTTCCTCTGTTTTTTTCTGTCATTGCGAGGAGTGGCCCGCGAATAGCCATTCGACAAGCTCATGGCCTATTGATAAGCCCTGAGGCCCTCGAAGGGCGGGACGGTTACGACGCGGCAACTCCAGTATAAATAAGGACCTTATTTTGGAACTGAGATTGCTTCGTCATTTGCGCCGGCCTATTCGTCCGGCATTCCTCGCAATGACACATTCTTATTTATATTTCTTGACCATCTTTTCGAAGGCCGCCTCGTCCATCACCTCCACGCCCAGTTCCTTGGCCTTCTTGAGCTTGGACCCGGCCGCTTCCCCCGCCACCACATAGGATGTCACCTTGGAGACCGAACCGGAAGCCTTGGCCCCCAGTTTTTTCACCAGTTTCTCGGCTTCGGAGCGGGAATAGCCCTTGAGTTCCCCGGTAAAGACGAAGGTCTTGCCCAGGAAGGGCTGTTCGCCGGAGGGTTCCTCCTCCTTCAGACGCCGCAGGTTCACCCCCCCGGCCTCCAATTTACCGATGACCTTGAGGTTGGCCTTCTGGGCGAAGAAGGCCGCGATGGAATGGGCCACGATGGGGCCGATGCCGTCGGTGGCGGTCAATTCCTCCTCGGAGGCCTCGCCCACCTCCCAGATGTCCCGGTAGCGGGCGGCCAAGATCTCCGCCACATGCACGCCCACGTGCCGGATGCCCAGCGCGAAGAGGAGCCGCCCCAGGGTTCGCCCCCGGCTGTCCTCGATCTGGCCGATGAGGTTCTGGGCCGACTTCTCGGCCTTGCGTTCCAGGTCAGCCACGTCCTTGGGCTTGAGCTTGTAGAGGTCGGCATAGTCGTTGATGAGCTTCTCCTCCAGGAGCTGTTTCACCACCGCCGGTCCCGCGCCCCGGATGTCCATGGCGTCGCGGGAGCAGAAATGCTGGATGCGGCGCTCCACCTGGGCCGGGCAGGCCAGGTTCTCGCAGCGCCAGACCGCCTCTTCCTCCTCCTTGACGAGCTTGGAGGAACAGACCGGGCATTCGGCGGGCATCTTGAAACGGCGTTCCTTGCCCGTGCGCTTTTCCGGGAAGGACTGAAGGACCTTCGGGATGACCAGGCCGCCCTTTTCCACCAGCACCCGGTCGCCGACCCTGAGGTCCTTGCGCTCGATCTCGTCCTGGTTATGGAGGGTGGCCCGGGAGACGGTGGTCCCTTCCAGCTGGACCGGTTCCAGTTCGGCCACGGGCGTGATGGCCCCGGTGCGGCCCACCTGCAGGGTGATGTCCTTGAGGGTGGTCTCGGCCTTCTGGGCGGCGAACTTGAAGGCGATGGCCCAGCGCGGGATCTTGGAGGTGGTGCCCAGCTTCTCCCGTTGGGCGTAGTCGTCGATCTTCAGCACCACCCCGTCGCAGTCGAAGCCGATCTTGTCGCGTTTGGCCTGGTATTCCTCGCAGTAGTCGTGGACCTCGTCGATGGTCTTGGCGAGGCGGTGATGCTCATCCTCGGGGAAACCCATCTTCTTGAGCCAGGCCAGGCTCTCGGCCTGGGTATCGAAGGGCAGTTGGCCGGGCGAGAAGACGTAATAAAGGAGGATGCGCAGGGGCTTCTTGGCCGCTTCTTCCGGGTCCACGGTCTTGAGGGTGCCCGCCGCGGTGTTCCGGGGATTGGCGAAAAGGGGCAGTCCCGCGTCCTCCCGTTCCTCGTTGATGGCCTCGAAATCCTTCCGGGTGAAGAAGACCTCGCCCCGGATCTCCAAGCGGTCGGGATAGCCGGACCCCTTCAGGGTCGCGGGCAGGCCCTTGATATTGCGCACATTGGCGATGACGTCGTCGCCCTTTTCCCCGTCGCCCCGGGTGATGGCGTGGGTGAGCTTCCCCTTCTCATAGATGAGTTCGATGGAGACCCCGTCGATCTTGAGTTCGCAAACATACTTGTACTTCTCGCCGCCCAGGCCCTTTTGGACCCGCTCGTCGAATTCCTTCAGTTCTTCCAGGGAATAGGTGTTGTCCAGGGACAGCATGGGCACCCGATGGGGCAGGGTCTTGAAGTGCTTGCCGGTGGTCTCGAAGACCGTTTGGGTAGGGGAATCCTGGGTCTTGAGGGAGGGGTATTGGGCCTCCAGGTCCTTCAGTTCCCGGTAGAGGCGGTCATACTCGAAGTCGGTGATCTCGGGGCTTGCCTGGTCGTAGTAGAGCTTATCGTGATGCCGGATGGTCTCCCGGAGCTTCTCGACGCGTTTTTGAACGGCTTGGGGAGCCCCATCTTTCTTCATGGTCATTTCTTTTCAGGCAGGCCTTTCAGCCATGCTTTTTCGAATTCCTTCACAAATCCGTCAAAGGCCCTTGGATCCAACTTGGACCTTTTTGAACGAATATAAGTATTGTAAAGACGGTTGAAGCAATCCTGTATCCCGACTTCGGCCGGGTCGGTTTGAACGTCCTCAAGATCACTGCCAAGATCAACGCCGACAAGTCGGCTAGTTCCGGTGCCCGGGTCCACTTCGAAAGTGGCGACCGCGGCGCAACAGATGGAACAAGATTGCAATCCTTCCAATTTTTCCGGACCCAACCTCAGACTCATCAGGTCATAAGGTGTGACATTGACCTCCGCGAGGATCCTTCCATTTTCAGCCTTTGCTGAAAGCAAACCGCCGTTGCATCGATCTCCGCCCAGGACATTGAACACCTTCAGTAATGTCCTTCCTTCAATCCGGACGCCTGCCAACCCGCTGAAGATACCGGTCCCGCCGCCACCCCATTGGTATAGGACAATATAGTTATCCCCGAATTTTCCCACGAACCGATAGGCGGAAAATGGATGACGGCCTCCGTCTTCCCCATCTTTGGGATCCATGTCCTCAAATTCGATCATCCCTTGGGGCCGGGTCTCGACGCCTTTCCAATCGACTTTGCACTTCGAGAGATCGACGCTTTCTTTTCCCTCATCTTCGACCAATTCCCCCAAACAACTGGGATGGATGGGTTTACCGTCATAGGAAAAATCTTGTCCCGAGGCCAACAAGGACGAAGGAAACAAGGAAGGAAGGAGAAGAAGAAGGAGGAACCAGTTCATTGGCCAGTTATTTTCCCGTCTTCAACCGCTGGGCGAGATATTCGGGAAGCCCGGCGTCGAGGGTCTTCTTGGCGGTGGTCTCGAAGTCGTAGTCGAGCCGCTTGATGGAGAGGGTCTTGGCGGTGGAATCGTAGAGCACCCAGCAGGTCTTGGGGCTGCCGTCCCGGGGTTGGCCCACGGACCCCACGTTCACCAGGTAGCGGCATTCCGGATCCAATTGGTAGTCCGCGTCCTCGATGATCCTCACCGACCCGTCCTTCTTTTGTTCGGCGATGAAGGGTTTGTGGACGTGGCCGAAGAAACAGATGAAGCCCTGGAAATAGCGGAAGTTGCGTTCCAGGTCCTCCTGGGCGGTGAGGTAATGCCACTCCTCGCTCTGGAGCGGCGAGGAATGCACCAATTGGATCTCGCCGATCTCCTCGCGCAGGCGCAGGCCCTGGAGGAACTGCCGGTTCGCGGGGGTGATGCGGCCCCGGGTCCAAAGGATGGCCTCGGCGGCGGGTTTGTTGAACTTGTCGAGGGAGGTGAGGCCCAGGAGCCCGGCATCGTGGTTGCCCATGACCGATTTCCAGCAGTCGAGGGACCGGATGAGATCGATGGTCGCGTTGGGGTCGGCGTAATAACCGACGAAGTCCCCGCCGCAAAGGGTCTGGACGACGCCCGCGTCCTTCATGGACTTGGCGACGGCCGTCATGGCCTCGAGATTACTGTGAACGTCGGAAAAGAGCCCGTATCGCATGGGAGGCATTTTAACACAAGGGACGCGGCAAACCTTGCCGGAGCGGAGGGAAGAAAGACGGCTTTACCGGACCTTTTTCTGGAGCAGGTAACTGAGGATCCGCAGGCGGTTCTCCTGGTTCTCGTTATAGGCCCAGAAGCGCTGGAGGGATGCATAGCGGTCCGAGTCGGGGTTCAACCGGCAGACCAATTCCCCATCCCCCCTCTTCTCCATGGTGATCAGCCCCAATTGTTGCAGTTTCCGGGCCGGTTTTTCCACATCCTCGGCCATGCGGCCCAGCATCTGGGCGGCTTGGGCGGGCGTGTGCGATTCGAAGTTCTTCTTGGAGCAGAAGATCAGCAGGTCCCACATGACGAAGGAATCCACCACTTCGTCCAGGAAGGTCCGGATGTCGGACGGGATGTCGATTTCCACTCTCTATCTCTCCATATGGTGCGGCAGGACGGAACGATCCACGGAATAAGGAAACAGCATATCCAAACCAGCAGGACCCTTCATTTGTCGGAGCCTTTAGGCCGGTTTCTCCAATTTGTCCAAGATGCCGTTCACGAATTTGCTCGACTCGTCGGTGCTGAAACGCTTCACGATCTCGATGGCCTCGTTGATGGCCACCGACTTGGGCACTTCCTTCTCATAAAGGATCTCATAGGCCGCCAACCGCAGGATATTGCGGTCCACGGCGGCCATCCGGGCCAGGTCCCAGTTCTCGGCCAATCCCCGCAGGCGCTTGTCGATGTCGGCCAGTTTGTCCCAGGTGGCCCGCACCATCTGCAGGGACAGCACCTTGGCCAGTTCGGGGGCGCTGGCCTGGGGTAGGAAGTTCTCCTCCAGGTCCTTCATCTGGACCGTTCCCATGTCCATCTGGAAAAGCATCTGCAACGCCAATTCACGGCTGCGTCGTTTCACGCCCATGACGGCCCCCTCATGACAATTGCCCCAGGACCGAAAGGGTCTCCAATAAATGAAGGGCGGCTTCCGCCCCCTTGTTGTCGCTATGCTCCCCCGCCCGGGCCAGGGCCTGGTCCAGGTCCTCGGTGGTGAGGACCCCGAAGGCCACCGGAAGACCGTAGCGCTCCGTCAATCCCCTCAAGGCCGCCGAGACCTCGGAACCGATATGCTCGTGGTGGGTGGTCTCGCCCCGCACAATGGCGCCCAACGCGATCACGCCGTTGAACTTCCCCTGGGCCGCCATCCGGGCCGCCACCACCGGGATCTCCCAGGCGCCCGGCACCCAGGCCACCTCGATATCGCCCTCGGCCACGCCCCGGGCCTTCAAGGTCTCCAGGGCGCCCTTGAGCAGGCGCTGGCCGATCAGGTCGTTGAAGCGGCTCACGACCACCGCGATCCTCGCGCCCTTCCCTTCGGGCTTTCCTTCGATGACTTTCAAGGCCGACCTTTCCATTTCCGGCCGGGACCTTCCGGTCACACGGCCACGCATTGTAATGCCCGCCCCTACTTTTGGTCGGTTTTTTTCCCGAGAAAGTGGCCGAGCTTCAAACGTTTCACGTCCAGGTATCTCTCGTTCGAGGGATTGGGTTTAACCTCAATGGGAACACGTTCGACCACGTGGAGCCCGTAGCCCTCCAGGCCCACGATCTTCTTGGGATTGTTGGTCAACAGGCGGAGGTCCTTGATCCCCAGGTCCACCAGGATCTGGGCGCCGATGCCGTAGTCCCGCAGGTCCGCCGGGAACCCGAGCTTCTCATTGGCTTCCACCGTGTCCAATCCCTCGTCCTGGAGACGGTAGGCCTTCAACTTATTGAAGAGCCCGATGCCGCGCCCTTCCTGGCGCATGTAGAGGATCACGCCCCGACCCTCCTTTTCGATCTGGGCCATGGCCGCGTGCAGTTGTTCCCCGCAATCGCAGCGCAGGGACCCGAAGACGTCGCCGGTCAGGCATTCGGAATGGACCCGCACCAACACCGGACCGCCCTTCAGGTCGCCCTTCACCAGGGCCAGGCTGTCGTCGTCCTCGGTCTGGGCCCGATAGACATGGACCCTCCATGGGCCGGTCTCGGTGGGCAGGGGCACTTCCAGGACCTTGCGGACCAGTTTTTCCTTCTGGCGGCGGAAGCGGATGAGTTCGGCGATGGTGATGAGGGTGAGCCCGTGCTTTTGGGCGATGAGCTGCAGGTCCTCCAGGCGGGCCATGGTGCCGTCGTCGCGCATGATCTCGCAGATGACGCCCGCGGGCTTCAAACCCGCCAACTGGACCAGGTCGATGGCGGCCTCGGTGTGCCCGGCCCGACGCAGGACCCCGCCGACGCGGTAGCGGAGCGGGAAGATATGGCCGGGCTTCACCAGGTCCGCGGGACGGGAAGCCGGGTCCATCATCACCTGGATGGTGCGGGCCCGGTCGGGCGCCGAAATGCCCGTCGTGACGCCCTGGCGCGCGTCCACGGAAACGGTGAAGGCGGTGCGGAAATTGTCCTGTTGTTCGGTGACCATCATGGAAAGCCCCAGCCGGTCCAGGTCCTCCCCCAGCATGGGCACGCAGATGAGCCCCCGGCCTTCCTTGGCCATGAAGTTCACGGCTTCGGGCGTGGCTTTCTCGGCGGCCATGACCAGGTCGCCCTCGTTCTCGCGGGTCTCGTCATCCACCACCACGACCATCTTGCCGGCGCGGATGTCGGCGACGGCCTTTTCGATGCGTTCAAATTCCATTTTCAGGTCCTGGGGGGATCCCCCGCTTAAAGATAAGTGTCCAACAACATGCCCCGGATCTCGTCCAGGGCGGCGATGAGGCGCATGGGGTCCTGCTGGCCCGCCAGGAGCATCTGCCCCAGGATGTCCAGGGCCCCGTCCACCTTCTGCATGGTCAGGTAGACCACGAACTTGCCATCCTTCTTGTGGCCGTGCTTCTCCTCCAGCTTGAAGGAACTGGCCACCACCTTGTCCATGAACTTCTTGACCGAGCGCTTGTAGTTCTCGAACTCCCGGCGGCCCTTGCCCGCCAGGAGCTTTTTGCCCTTCTCCTCGACCTCAACGATAAGGTTGGAGAGCTCGGCCCTCAAGACCGGGTCCCCGACCTGTTTCATGCGTTCGGTCAACGCGGGAGCGAAGAGCTCGGAAATGGAGGACGGCTTCTCGGGAGCGCCGCCGTCGCCGACCTTTTCGATCTTCATGCTCATGCCTTCCCTCCGGCCGGGCCATAGGCGCCGGTGAGGCGTTCCACGTATTTCGCCAAGAGGTCCACCTCCACCTGCACACCGTCGCCGGCCTTCCGGAACTGGAAGACGGTCTCCTTCAAGGTGTGGGGGATGAGGGCGACCTCGACCTCATCCCCCTTCACGGCGGCCACGGTCAGGCTGACCCCATCCAGGGCGATGCTCCCCTTTTCCACCACATAGCGGGCGAATCCCTTCGGGAGCCGGATCCCCAAGCGGGCCCCGCCCTCGAAAGGCTCGAGTTTCGTCAGGGTGCCCACTCCGTCCACATGCCCTTGGACGAAATGGCCGCCGAGCGCGGCGGAGGCCGTCAGGGGCGGTTCGAGATTGACCCGGTCGCCTTCCTTCAGGCCCCCCAAAGCGGTGCGTTGCAGGGTCTCCGGGACCAGTTGGAAGACCAATCGGGGCGTAGCTACCTCCACAACGGTCAAACAGCATCCATTGACCGCCAGGCTGTCCCCCACCTTCAGAGCCGGGGCCGTCTTGGGGGCCTCCAGCGTGAGGGTCAAAAGGTCCGGGGTCCGTTGGACCCGCAGGACCCGCCCCATCTCTTGGATCAAACCCGTGAACATGTTCTTTCCCTCAAAAGGTCCCATGGACCCAAAGGTCTCCTGCCAGTGGCTCGACTTCGAGCCCCTTGAGCCGGACCGCCAGGTTGGGGTCCGTTACACCCTTTCCCCCGGCCCAGGAGGGCGCCTTTCCCCCGATCACCTTGGGGGCCACGAACAAATGAAGCTCGTCGGCCAGCCCCTCTTCGAGGAAGGACGCATGGACCGCCCCGCCCCCCTCCACCAAAAGGGACCGGACCTCCAGCCCCTGCAGCAAGGCCAAAATAGCCTTCAACGATAACATCTTTCCACGGGAAGGCACCCGAAAAACTCGGGCACCCAGCGACTCCAAGGTCCTTTGTTTCGCCTGGGGCGCTTGGGGCGCGGCGAAAAGGACCGTTCCCGCGGGACCCTTCAGCACCCGGGCCTTGAGGGGGATGCGCAAACGGGAATCCAGAACGATCCGGAGGGGCCATCCGTCCTTCCGGCGCCAGCCCGGCAGGCGGACCGTCAAGGAAGGGTCGTCTTCCAGGAGGGTGCCCGAACCGACCAGGATGGCGTCCGCCCGGGACCGCAGGAGATGGGCCTTTTGCCGGGAGACCTTGTTCGTGATCCAACGGGATCTGCCGGTCACCCCGGCGATGCGTCCGTCCAGGCTGGTCCCGGCCTTGAGGGTGACCCAGGGACGGCCTTGGGCGTGGCTGAAGAAGAAAGCCTGGTTGAGCTCGATCGCCTCGGGCGCCGCGGGCCCCACCTGGACGCCGATCCCGGCCGCCCTCAACAGACGGAAGCCCTTCCCGGCGACCTTGGGGTTGGGATCGCCCGTGGCGGCCACCACCCGGCGGACACCGGCGTCGAGGATCGCGTTGGCGCAGGGCGGGGTCTTGCCGTAATGGGAGCAGGGTTCCAAGGTCACATAAAGGGTGGCGCCCCGCGCGCGGGATCCCGCCCGTCGCAGGGCCATGATCTCGGCGTGTGGGCCACCATAGGGTTGGGTCACCCCTTCCCCCACGATACGGCCGCCGCGAACCAGCACCGCGCCCACGCGCGGATTGGGCGAGACATAGCGGGCCCGGGTTCCGGCCAGATGCAGGGCGCGCTTCATATATTGGAGGGCGGTCATGTCTTACCTTGTTCTTTCGGATTTCCAGTATGCCGAAACCCGCGGGGGGGTTCAAGGCGCGGCCTTTAAGGCTTTTCAAGGACGGAAGGCGAGGTTAAAATCACCGCTCTTTGGAGGATCACGACGCAAAGGGGCTCCCATGCCGACTCTCGTTCTGGTGCGACACGGACAATCACAATGGAATCTGGAGAACAAGTTCACCGGCTGGGTGGACGTTCCCCTGACCGAACTGGGCGAGCAGGAGGCCCACCGCGCCGGCCGGCACCTGAAGGGCATGAAATTCGACATCGCCTTCACCTCGGACCTCCAGCGGGCCCAGAAGACCCTGGCCGTCATCCTGGATGAGATCGGCCAGGCCGGCCTCACCACCGTGAAGGACAAGGCCCTCAACGAACGGCACTACGGCGCCCTGCAGGGCTTGGACAAGGCCCAGACCGCGGCCAAATACGGCGAGGACCAGGTCAAGATCTGGCGGCGCAGCTACGACGTGCCGCCCCCGAAGGACCAGGATGGTTTTTCCGAGTCCCTGAAGGACACCGCCGCCCGCACCCTCCCCTATTTCGACGAGAAGATCGTCCCCTATCTCCAGAAGGGCAAGAACGTGCTGGTGGCCGCCCACGGCAATTCCCTGCGGTCCATCGTGATGCACTTGGAGCATTTGACCAAGGAACAGGTCCTGGAACTGAACCTGGACACCGCCGTGCCCCGGGTCTATGAGCTGGACAAGGACCTCAAGATCCTTTCGTCCAAGGACCTGAAATAAGTCCCGTCCTTCCCGTCCTACCCCTGACCCACCGCGCCTCCCTGTTGGGGTGGCTGGCTTTCGTCCTCATCCTGGGGGGGTGCGCCACCCCCCGTCCGAAACCATCGGCCGCTCTCCCCGCACCCGGGTCCGGACCCATAACCGAGCAACCACCCGCCTTCCCCACCCCGCCGCCCCTGACCGACCGGCAGATCCTGGGCTTGGACCATCCTCCCGGACTGGTCCAGGACCCGGCGAGCGGGCAAAAGGCCCAGGGACCCGTCCTGGAATATTTCTGGAAGCTCAAGGAAAAGGCCAAGAAGGACGGCTGGGACCTCATCCTGGTCTCCGGTTTCCGGTCCTTCTATCACCAGCGCCAGATCTGGAACCACTACGACCGTCTTTATAAGAAGTCGGAGAACTTGGACCAGAAGGCCCGGGTCAGGGCCGTCATGACCCTGGTCTCGATCCCCGGCCTTTCCCGGCACCAATGGGGAACGGACCTGGACATCTCGGAGGCTTCCCTGCGGGGCCAGTTGGAGAACGTGAACCCCGGGACACCCAGCCGGGTGATCGCCTTCTACCGCTGGATGGAGGATAACGCGCCCGACTTCGGTTTTTGCAAGACCTACCAGGGAAAACGGGGCGCGGTGCGGGACGAGCCCTGGCATTGGAGCTTCGTGCCTTTCGCCAAGGTCTATGAGGCCCATATCAAGGGATTGGGCGACTACCATTTGATCATGAGCGACCGCGTGGCCGATGTGGACTACCTGATGCGGTATTTTCCCCAGTTGATGGCGGCCGAAATGAAGTCCATCAGCGATGACTGTTCGAAGGGAAACACCGGCCCGGACGGCCGCTGACCCCTCAGCCCTTGACGCCGATCAGGCGAAGGGGGCTTTTCGAAGGCCCCACTTCCAGCCGGTCCCCCAGCCGGAAAGGCAACCACAGGTTCGGCCCGTCCACGAAGATCCGCCCTTCCTTCATCCGGGAAACGATCCCCAACCTTTGACCCGGTCTTAGAATGCCCCGCACCAGGCGCCGGACGCCGAACTTCCGTTGGTAGGGTTCGCGGACCAGGAATTGGAAGGACCGGGACGTCAGGGACTGGGCCTTCCCGCCCGCTGAGAAGATGGCCGCACTGGAGCCCGCCGCCGTCGAAACCCAGATGCCGCTGGACATTTGTTCCTCGGACCTATCACCGATCTCCAGGAAATAGCGGGAAGTACCGGCGGGGCTGGCCGTACAAACCAGGAGATCGTTAAGGACCCGCCAAGGGTTCGGGCGACCATTGACCCGGAACTGGAGCCTGGGGACCGGGACAGGCTTGGTTCGTCCTTCGAGATGTCCCCGAAGGACCTGGGGAAAATCCTCCAACCGGCATCCGCTGAAACGGGCCACACTGCGCATCGGGTCCGAGTTGACGCCAAGGATGGGGACCCGTTCGACCAGGTGGGAGGCGTCCAGGAGCGTCCCATCCCCCCCCACCGAGACCACCAAGGCATAACGGTGGTCCACGTTCCGGAGCCGGTAGGCCTTGTGGCGCAGGACCCGGTCCACGGGGAGACCTTCGGCCGCCAGGGCCTTCAGGACGCCGGCCAGGGTCCGGTGGTGGCGGTCATGGCTTCCCCGCACCACGGCCAGGTAATCCCCTTTTTTCAGTCCCTTGGTCAAGGAGCCCGAAGCCTGGAACTGGCTGTAGGCGCTTTCCTTATAAATGACCAGGACCTTGCGGTTCTTCATGACCTCAACCTTGGAAGAAGTGATGGAGGGAAAGCAGGCCGGAGCGGATCATCATCACCGCGTAGGCGGCCATGAGCAGGGCGGCCAACTTGGAGACCACGCGGCTCCCCGCGGGCCCCATCCAATGCATCAAGAGCTCCGACTTGCGGAAGACGACCCAGGCGATGGCCAGGTTCGCCAGGAGGGA
This sequence comes from bacterium, assembly GCA_035549195.1. NCBI lineage: Bacteria > bacterium. The sequence goes on along the minus strand of DASZRK010000060.1, from coordinate 46,504 downwards.
AGCCCCCACTTCCAGGGGGGAGAACCGGTCCCGCAAAAGGATGAGGGTCGCGAAGACCGCGGGCCCCACCAGCAAGGGGATGCCGAAGGGCACGATCCCCGCCCCTTCGGAGGACTCGCTCAGGCTCAACATCTTCTGTTCCCAGACGATGTCCCGCAAGGCCACGACCAGGACCAGGAGCCCGCCCGCCACCTGGAAATCGCCCGTCTGGAGGCCCAGGACACCCAGGAGCCAAGGGCCAAAGGGGATGAAAAGGAGCCCCACCACCCCGGCCGTCAGGATGGAAAGATCGACGACCCGTTTTCTTTTGGGGGCCGAAAGATCGGACGTGAGTTGGATGAAGGCCGGAAAGAGACCCAAGGGGTCCATGGCCACGAAAAGAGGGAGAAATAACCCCAAAAGGACGGAAGTGCTCATGGAAAGATTATGGGGCCAAGAAAAGGTCGGGACAATGGCTTTAGGAAAGCCGAAGCCTCAACCGCCACCGCCGCCGGAATAAGTCTCATTGGTGCAATTGGCTTTCCCGTAGCTGGTGGCTTCGTACTTCATGTAGGAATAACCTTGGGTATTGACCCGGAACCCAAAATACACCTCATCCCCGGACCCGCAATTGTAATCACCGGTGATCTGGAGCCAAACATGGGACGTGGGTGAAATTTGGATCGCGTAGACATCGCCGTAAGCCATGCCGCCATTGCCGGCCCCCAGAATGGCGGTCTTGGCGGCTTCCGAATCGGCGTAGTAAACGGTCCCCGACGGGATCTGGGTGTAGTTCAACCAATCCCCCGTTCCGAGATAGGCGAAACCATGGCTGGCACCGGAAGGGCTGGTCATGGTTTCAGTACCATTGTTCTGGTCGTATACGATCTGTATGTCACCCGTATCGAGGTTGGTGGAATAACCAATAAAACCCGAATCGAAAGTGAAGATATCCCCGCTATAGGTCGAATAACAGCTATTTGGATCGGCCAGGTAATCGTAGGAGCAACCATAAAGGGTGACATCCCCCATCTGGAGGTTCAGGTTGGTGGTCCCATTGACCACGGCCTGATCCGCGCCGATGAACCGGGGGTTCCCGTATTCGAGCCACTCGGCCGAAACCAGCCAAGTTCCATTGTGCGGCAGGGGAATGCTCACGGTCCCCATGGTCACTCCGTAGGAAATATCCACGAAACCCGTCACCGCCTCCGAACCGGCCGAGATGTTGTATTCGAAAGTCCCATAGCTCAGGGGTAAGGCCGATTTCGGAGAAGGAACCCCCGACCGGGACCTGTTCTTTAAGGCCGGAGAGACCGTTTTAGGCACAGGAAAGGCGATGACCAAAGACGCCGAATCCCGGGGAGTGACCGGAGGATTGGCTTGGTTACAACCCGTCAAGACCAACAAACCGCCTAAAACAAGCAACCCGATCGGGAACAGAATTTTTTTTACCATTTGAACCCCACATTCGCTCCGAAGGTGAATTGATTGAAGGTGACATTCGTCAACTGACCGCCCGTATCCTTCGCGTAATCTTTCGCAAGAACATATTGATAAGAACCGGCCAAATTGAAGAAGGTCGCGGGATCGACCTGGAAGGTAGCGCTTTGCAACGCCCCCAAGAGGTCGCCGCCACCGTTATAGGCCTGGTCATCGGTCGCGTAACCGTTCGAGAGGATATGTTTCCACTCCAGTCCGCTTTCCATCGCCACGCCCGGGGCGAAAACCCAGGCCAGGAACGGCCGGACCCGGAGTCGGTCACCCAAAAAAGTCTCCGAGGTCGGTGAATTGATGCCGGAGGACATGTCCGGAAAAGTGCTTTGGCCGAACAGGTCATAGGACACGGTCAACTGAAGGCGATCGCGACCCAGCTTCTTGACCCATTGCCCGGACGCTTCCACGGTCGGGCTCAGGGTGAAAGCACCCGACACATGGGGAGCGTTCGCAGCCAGGGGCCGGCTATAGACACCGCGCAAGGCAAAAAGCTCGTCCGCCCCGGCCGGAAAACCCAAAGTCCCCATTCCCACCAAAGCCCCCCAGGGAGCGGGCGCTTCACCCGAATTGAGATAACTGGAGGCTTGAAGGAACCCAAACCCAACACCCCACTGGGTCCCTTGCCCCAGCGAGTTGAGGGTATAGAAGACGTTGAAATCCCAACCACGCCCATGGTAATAGCTGGGGTCGAAATTATAGGGAACCGCTCCATCCCCCGCCTTCGCTTCCCACTGGTCATCGCCCGTGGGGATGTTCAATCCTCCCGAAAAACTGGACTTCACATCGCCTCCCGTCGGAAGGACGACGGAAGCCCGGAGGCTCAGGTCGGAGAGATCCTGACCGCTGAACTTGGAAACGTCCGAAGAGGGGGTTGCGTCCGCCTGGTAGTCGCCCAGAACGAAAGCGGTCGAAAGTTGGAAGGACCACTTCTCATTCGAAAGACGATAGGAAAGGGGTAGACGGCTTTCACTGCCGTGATAGATGAAATTCGAATTCCAAAAGTCAAAGACATAACCCGTCTGGAGTTCTTGGTCCCAAGCACCGGCCTTCGAAAGACCGAACACCAAGAAACAGGCAACAAGCGTCGAGAAGAAAGAGGGCGAAATCTTCATTTCCCGCCTCCTCGGACAGACGGTGATCCACCGCCACCACCACCCAATGGATTACCGTATTCAGGAAAGTCCAATTGAAGGACCAGGCCCGCGCGGCCCGTCTGGTTACGGCCGTCATCCCCGGTCTGGCCGACCACATCCCCCGTGCCACCCGAAAGATCACCCAAGAGAGCACCCGGATCATCCCCACCGTTCCCGTTGAACCCGTAGAAGGGGTTGAAGTCGTTCCCACCTTTGCCCTGGTTCCCGTTCCCGTTATTGCCGGTCCCGTTGCCCTTATCAGGGTTCCCATTGGTGAAGGACCCACCTTGGCCTGCGCCGTAGGTATAGGTGTTGCCTCCCGACTGGACCCAAACGGTCCCGTCGAGCACTTGGATATTGGTCTTTCCGGTGGTTGGATCGTATTGCAGGGTGTACTCGGTGCCACGAACACCGCAGACCACGCCTCCAGCCTCGATCTCGAAGGATGATTTGGAGGACGCCAATTTTTGGACCGAAGCGAAGAGTTTCCCGACCAGAAGCTTGAAATGGAGGACCTTGTCCTGACCTGCCAGCTTGCGCATCTCGCCCATTTGAACGTCCGAACCGGGGCTGACCGACAATTGGGAGCCGTCGAAGAAACGGACAATGGTCTTGGAATCGGCGGCCGTGACCACCCGTTCCCCTTCTTTGACCTTGGACCCATCCTTGGCGTCACGGACCTTTTTACCGGACCGGTCCTTCACCTGGACCTTGCCCGCGACCTGGGTCAGGACCCCGGATTCCGTGGACGCAGCCCAAAGAGGGCCGACCGCCATCAGGAGCAGAAATACCGCAGAAAGCTTAAGGAGTGTTTTCAAAAGACCCTCGATCGTTGGGGATTGGAATGGGGCGAATTCTACCAAAGTCCTTATGAATATCAAATCTCAGGACGAAATTTACTCTACCTAAACCTACCGACCGACTGACGGATCACCAAAGGGTACTGCACCCGCCGCCCGTATCCGCCGGGGTCCGAAAATAGGAAAAATACGGGTTCGGCGAAGCCCGGAAAAGGAAACTGGGTCCCACGCTAGCGGGATCACCCGGGTTGACGACTTGGACCCAGGCAAAATCCCCAGGAGTACTGGTCAATTTCAGGCAATAAATATCCCCTGTCTCCAAGGTCGGGACCGCTCCTCCCTTCGATATCGTGGAATCGGCATAAAAGGCAGTGGAAGCGGGCACATAATCAAAATCGACCAAATCGCCGGTTCCCAAGTAGGCGATCACACTGACCGGAAGGCCAACGGGGGTGGCCTCTTGAAAATAGAACTGGTTCGTTGGCGGACCATAGGGATTCACGATCAGGTCCGTCGTGGAAAGCGGGGTCAATGTATTGGCCAAGAGGTCATTGGTGAAATTGTAGATCATTCCCGAATAAAGGATCGAAACCGCCGCGGACTGGGTATTGGTGAAATAGCAATTGCGGATCACGGAGCCTAAATCGATGGATATCTGTTTGGTCGGCGCCGAAACCAGGTCCAGCCTGTCGGCACCGATCGCCAAAGGCGAATGGGTAGCGGCGTCATTCAGTTGGACCGACAGGACCATGTTGTCCTGGCTGGGCACCTCAAGTGAAAAATTCAGGGAACCGGAACTGACCGCGGCCGAAAAGGGGCCGACGCTCCCCTTTTGGATCAAGCTATGATTGGGGCCGTCCAGGCGGTACAAGACCTCGTTCTGGGTGATCCCTAAGAACGACGCCCGGACGTTCGAGCCCAGGGGCAGGGAAACGTCCAGGGCTGTCGGTTTGTTCGGCGAGATCGGTTGGGAGGAGTTGCAACCCCAGGAAAAGAGAAGCGCTGCGCAAGCGAAATAAGCCCATGGGACCAAAGAACGGAATCTCAAACAAACCTCCCCCATCAAACGCAGAATCGAACTACAACTTCACCTCATAGGTCGCGCCAAAAGTGAACATGTTGTAATAAGCATCCGTAAAGGTGGTGCCTGATTCGTTCGCCGGCACATCGCGATGGAGGATGAAGTCATAACCAGCGTTCACTTTCAGATCGCTGGTCCCATCGAGGCCGAACTTCAACTCAGGTTCAAAACCCGCCAAAATCCCGCCACCCTCATGAAGGACATCCGATAACGGGTAATCGTTGGGAAGAATGTATTTAAAATCACCGACCAATTCCAGATCGCCGACCGGAACAGTCGGGATCAAATAAAGCTTAGGCGCATAATATGCGTTCGATTCTTGCGCCAGTTTGCCCGCGGACAGATCCAATCTTTTAGACGCGAAAAAGTACTGGGCGCCGACATCGATCGAAAGACCCGTCGGATTCACCCAGCTATAAGATCCGTTCAGGTTCAAACCCGGTTGATAGGAATCCTGTTCGTTCAATTGGGTCGGAAGAAAGGAATAGGCCGATAGACGAAGGTACTGTCTTTTATTTTTTTCAAATGTCATGACATGGCTCAGGGAAACGAAATAAGAGTCCCCAAATTTGACGTCATCCCCCGACGCACTACCGATCGTTCCCGTATTAAAGGCTCCCGAATAGGAGTACCCGCAGGCCACTCCCAATTCCGTATTTCCCGACGGGAAGGTAAGTCCATACATCACATTGACCCCCAGACCCCTTCCGTGATACCGGCTGTCCATGAAAATGACCGGCACGTTCGCCGTGATCTCCTCGGTCTCCCATGACGTATTACCCGTTGGGAAATTCACCCCAATATTTAGAAGGGCCGGCAAGGAGAAATTATTGAATCGCAGTTCGGTTCCTAATATCGAATCGGAAAGATTTGAGACATGAATGGTGTTCGGATCGCTTTGGGTCGAAAAATAATTCCCAATGCCAAACTGGGAAAAACCGTAGAACGAAAAATCAGGATTGAGATTGATATCGAATGCGATCGGGAAATAGAACTCATTGCCATTGGTCTTATCAGTGAAATTAGTCGTCCAAACACAGCTTTTCTCACCCAAGGAGAAATAACCGGCTTTGGAAACCGAAGGCGCCAGGAACAAGAGGACTATCGAAAAAATATATGCGGGAACAGAATTTTTCACGGGACCGTCTCCCCCGCCCCGACATTCACGATAACCGACAAGTGGCGAACACCTTCCACCGCGGGATCGTTCAAAGCCTTGTCCCCATTCCCCGTCAAGCCACCCGTGAACTGATGGCTAAGGTCGTTCAAGGCGCCCCCATTGTTTCCCCCGCCGTTCCCACTCCCCTTCCCGTTAGCGCCACCGTTCCCATTGCCCCCGTTGCCCGGGTGGTCGGGTTCACCATCATGGAAATTCACGTTCTGGCCCGCCCCATAGATCTGGGAATGGCCGTGGTAGTGGGTATAGACACTACCCTCAAAGACCCCCAACCCCACCTTGTTCTTGACCGGATCGTAGTCCATCCCAAATTGGGTCCCCCGGACGCCGCAGACCACCCCGCCCGCCTCGACCTCGAAGGAAGATTTCGAGGAGGCCAGCTTTTTGACCGAAGCAAAGACACGGCCGACAAGAAGCTTGAAGTGCATGATCTTGTCATCGCCCCCGGGTCTTTCAACTTTCGTGACCTGGAATTCGGTCCCGGGGCTCAGTTTCAACTCGGACCCGTCGAACATCTGCAAGGTCGCCTTGGAATCGGAACCAGTGATGACCCTCTCCCCTTCGGCAACGACCGAGGCTTTCTTGGCCGCACGACTTTTCTTTTTTTTGTTCTGGATCTGGACCTTCCCGCTCAGGTCCGTGATGACGCCTTGGGAGCCGGCCTTGGTTGCCGCTGAAGTCCCGGAAAAACCCGATATGAGGATCAAAGCCAACGCCGCGACCAGTAATTTCTTCATGGGTGCCCTGGTAATTGGGATTTTAAGGAGGAGTTGAAGTGGTGTGACGCATTCTATCGGAACGCCAACAAAATGGCATTAATAGGCTGAAAAACAATGGACGGAAGGAAAACGAGAAAAAAATAGGGATTATTTGGTTTTCATGACGAAAACACCGTCCCAACCCTTTCCGGGCGGATTCTGGCGGAGCTGTTCGCAACGTTTAATGAAGATCTCGGCCGGCCCATCCTTGGGATCCAGCTCGAGGCATTTCTTGAACCCCTTGACCGCCTCGTCCCATTTTTGTTCCCGGTAAAGGGCCAGGCCTTCCTCGAAGGCTTTCACCTTCGATTCTTTGACCCCCGCACCCTTCAGCCGGTGATCCACCAATTCGTAAATGCGGATGGGTTCGTTCTTCCCCTTCACTTTGATGAGGTCCAGTTCCCGGCAAAGCATGTCGTTCTTGACCTGCTCATAGGTGCTTTCGGCGATGATGATCTCGACGTGGTACTCCTTGGTCGTCCCTTCCAGACGGCTCCCCAGGTTCACCGCATCCCCGATGAGGGTATAGCTCTTGATGGATTCGGATCCGACGAACCCGACGACCATGGGACCCGAGTTCAAGCCGATCCCGATCTGGAGCTTTTCCTTGCCCTCCAACTCCCATTTGGGATGGAGCACGTTATGAAGGAGATCCACCATCCCCAGGGCGGTACTGCAAGCCCGGTAGGCGTTGTCCGGTTGATGGGTCGGGGCGCCCCAGAAGGCCATGATGGCGTCCCCGATGTACTTGTCCAGGGTCCCTTCGGTCTGGAAGACCAGGTAGGTCATTTGGGTCAGGTATTCGTTGAGGACCTCGACCACCTCATGGGGCGTATGTTTCTCCGAATAGGTCGTGAAACCCCGGACGTCAGAGAACATGACCGTCAGGTTCTTTTCCTCGCCCCCCAGTTCGATCCCGGCCGGCAGTTTCAGGATCTCCTCCACGACCGAAGGCGCCACCATGCTCTGGAACATCTGCTTCATATAGCGGCTGTGCCGGACCTCCGTCCTGAATTTATAGGTGGTCAGCATCATGAAGGTCAGCAGGAGCGAAAGGCTCGGGAAGGTCACGTTGAGGATCGTCTTGAAATGGTCGAAGCAAACACAGGCCACCCCCACATACCCGACCAGAAGGACGAGGAAGAACAGTATCCCGAGGAAAGGACTGTACCGGGGGACCAAATACCACATCAGCATGGCCATCAGGACGATCAGGAGCAGCTTCCAATAATCGGGCGCCAGGGCCTTGAAGTGGTTGGAATAGACGTTCTCCACGATGGTGGCGTTCAATTCCACGCCGGGTGAGACGTGGCTATAGGGCGTGGGTCGCAGGTCGTAAAGGCCCTGGGCGGTGGCGCCCACCAGGATCGCCGCTCCCTTGAATTGGGCCAATTGCTCCGGCTTGAGGCGGTCGTTCAGGATGTCGCTGGCCGAAAAGGTCGGGATGATCCCCGGCTTCCCACAATAGTCGATGAAGGCGTTATCGTTATCCAGCAGGGGGATCTTCCGATCCCCGATCTCCGCATGGTCGCCCGAGTAGATCTTGATCGGATCTTTGACCCCCAGCAGATAGCGCGCCGCTTGGAGCGCCATGAAAGGGATGTACTTCCCTTCCTTTCCATACCGGATGATGGCGGGGTAATAACGGAAAACACCGTCGGACTCCGGGACCGGCCGGATATTCCCCGCGTCCAGGGCCGCCTTTTGGAGCTTGGGGATCGAGACCAAGAAGTTCTCGCTCCAGAAGGGGTGATCCTCCAATTCGGGTTGATAATCCGCTGCCGTGAAATTCATGTCCGCTTCGTCCAGCTCGGCCGCTTTTTCCGTCTTACCCAGGGTCAAGATGGGCAACAGGACGTTATGGGTCTCCTTGAGGGCCTGGGCGAAGATCTCATCCCCATCCTGGGTGCCCTGGAACTTCCGGACACTTTCCAGGACCTTTTCCTTCATGGCCCTCGTGGACCGGTTGGTCCCCTGCATGGAGGAATCCAAGAGCGTCTGCAACTGTCCGAAAGCCTTGGCCTGATTGCGTTCCGGTTCGGGGAAAAAGACGTCGTAAAAGACGACCTTGGCGCCGTCCGCCTTCAGCTTCCGGATCAATTGGGCATGGATGGACCGCGGCCAGGGCCATTGCCCGATCTCCCGAAGGCTGTTCTCGTCGATGGCCACGATGGCGACCGGAGCCTCGGGTTTCCGTTCTCCACGCACCGGATAGCGGATATCGTCCACCGTCACCGATTCGATGACCTGGAAAATGGAAAGGTTCATCTGGTTGAGGATGAGGAGAAGGAAGATGACCCCGAGGGTCATCCAAAAGGACTTCTTTTTGCTGTAATTGACCTTGAGCTCACGGGCCTGGGGTTCGGGCATGGGTGCATTTTAGGGGCGAAATTCCCCGCCACCAACGCTTTTCATTCCACAGGACCGGACGGATCTTACGGAGGGACAACGTTCAGGAAGAAGCGCTCCGATAGCGTTGAAGCCCTTTCTTCCAGATCCAGACGGTCAAGCCGAAGAAGACCGCCCCCAGGGAAAAGGCGTAGAGGGCCCATCCGCTTTGAAGGCCATGGACAAAGACCTGGGCTGGGAAATTCGAGACCACCAGCATGGGCATCACCGTCAGCAAGGCCCCCTTCAGGAGCAAGGGATAGATGTCCCCGGGATACCGGGAGAATTGGCCGAATTGCCAATAAAGCTCCATCAGGTTGTTGGAGCGTCCGATCCAGAAAGTCCAGGTCGAAAGGATGAAAAGGATGGCGTAATAAATGAGGATACCGTTCAGGAGCAGGGCCCCGAACAAAAGGGCCCCGGACCAGGTCACGGCCGCCCCCATTTTGTTCAAACCATAGAGGACCACCCCGATCCCTACGGTGCTGTTGAGGATCGAGGAGTAATCCGTATAGCGCAGCGAGACCAGGAACTGGGTGTTGATGGGTTTGATGAGGTTGAAATCCAGGTCGCCCTGGCGGATCTGGTCGATCAACCGCATGCAGTTATCGTAGAAGAAGGCCTCAAAGAGTTGGGCAATGGCGTAGTTGGTGCCCACCAGGACGATCATGTCCCACTTCGTCCATCCCACGATGCTGTTCGTCTGGCCGTACATCACCTCGATATAGATGAACTGCATGAAGAGCCACATGAACTCGGTGAAAAGGCGCACCAGGAAGTTCGCCTTGAACTGCATCTCCCGGATAAGGCAGTTCTTCATCATCAGGCCCATCAGCCTCAGGTACCGACCCAAGTCCGCCATGTCAGCCTCCCACTGCCGAATAGCGCTTGAGGCCGGATCTCCACATCACCTGGCTGATCCCATAGAAGACCAGGACCCACAGGAAGCCCAGTCCCAGGACCTGCGGCAGTTGGTCCGCCGGGACCTTCCCCAGGAGGATCGCGCAGGGCCAATAACCCTCGTAACCGAAAGGCGAATGGAGCAGGAAGGGCTGCATGGAGGCCGGCAGGATGTTCAGGGGGACCAAGTGCCCGGAAAGGAAGAACTCGGTCATCATAATGACGAAAAGAAAACCCGAAAGCTCGAGGAACCAGAAGGCCAAGAGCCCGATCGAAAAGGTGAAGAGCATCCCCAGGCAAAAGGCGATGACCAAGGAAAGGACGAAGGCCAGCAATTCCAGGCCGGTGGGCACATGGGTGAAGAACCGGTGCGAAAGGTTCATGAAAAGGAAAACGAACGGGAAGGTAAAAAGGGCGACGTTCCAGAACACGATCTTATGGGCCAGCCGATAACTGACCTGATACCAGAGGTAGCTCATGGGCCGGATGAGGTAACGGTTCAGGAGACCGTCCTTGATGTCCTTGCTGATCTCGTTCATGGTGCCGGGGATGCTGGAGAAGCCCCGGGCGATGTACATATAGGCGTTATAGGCCACCATGTCCTCGAAGCTCATACCCATGATGGTCCCCGGGTTCCCTTCGGCTTCGCGCGCCTTGTAGACCGCCCACCAAAGGAAGATCATGGTGACCAGCGGAAGGAACCGGAAGACCGCGCCAAAGATGTAATTGGCCCGGTAGACCATGTCCTCTTGGGTCCGGGTGGAAAGAATGACCCAATACTTATGGAACGGTGGTTTGGACTGCAGGACTTGAACGTTATCCAGCTTGGGCCCCCTCGAACACCTTTTCGATCACCTCTTCAATGGGGACTTCCTCGATATTGATGTCATCCACATCGAATTGGTTCAAAAGTTCATTGGAGGCATTTTTGACCTTGTCCCGGGGCACCCGAAGGATGGCCTTGACCCGGGTGTGTTCCACCAAGTCACCGAAAACGGATAACTTTTCCCTGGGGATCTCCCCATCCTTGAAAGAGACCGTGACCAGCTTGGATTGGGAGAACTTTTCCACAACGCTATCCAGGCGCCCGTCGAAGACCTTTTTCCCATGGTTGATGACCACCACCCGGTCACAAAGGGCCTGGATGTCGTTCATATAGTGGCTCGTCAGGACGATGGTGGTCTTGGTGCGGCGGTTGTAGTCCTTGATGAACTCCCTGATGTTCTTTTGGGCCACCACATCCAGGCCGATCGTGGGTTCGTCCAGGAAAAGGACCCGGGGGCGGTGCAAGAGCGAGGCAATGAGCTCGAATTTCATCCTTTCGCCCAGGGAAAGCTCGCGGACCATGATCCCCAGGAGCCGCTTCACCTGGAGAAGCTCGGTCATCTCGTCCAGGACTTCCTGGTAGGCCGAATCGGTCACCCCATAGATCTCCTTATTGAGATAAAGCGATTCCTGGGCCGGCAGGTCCCACCAAAGCTGGTTCTTCTGGCCCATGACCAAGGCGAATTGACGGCGATAGTCGTTCTTCCGCTCCCAAGGGGTGAACCCCATGACCCGGGCCGTTCCGGACGTCGGATAAAGGATTCCCGACAGCATCTTCAAGGTCGTGGTCTTCCCGGCCCCGTTGGGGCCCAGGAAACCGACCAGTTCCCCTTCCTCGATGGAAAAGGAGACCCCATCCACGGCCCGGATTTCGGTGAACTGCCGGTTGAAAAGTCCCTTGAAGGCTCCCCCGATGCCCGGGAGGCGTTTCTGGGTGCGATAGATCTTCGACAGGTCCTGCACTTCGATGATGGACATGCGGTCGTGCTCTTTCTTGAACGGTTCCAAAGGGTCGAAAAGCGTGGTTATCATAGGAAGCGCCCCCGGGAAATTCCAATGTTCCGGGACGATATTTAAGAAAGGTCCACCGCTTTCCATGGCCAACCCGAACACTTCCAGGATCATCAAGGAACTACAGCGTCTTTACCCGGATACCCGCTGCTTCCTCCGTTACCAAACTCCCTTCCAATTGCTTTGCGCGGTCATTCTTTCCGCCCAATGCACCGACGAAAGGGTGAACCTAGTGGCCCCCGAACTTTTCAAGGTTTTCCCCACGCCTGAAAAGCTGGCAAAAGCCAAGATCAAGGACATCGAGAAGATCATCAAGTCCACGGGCTTTTACCACAACAAAGCCAAGAACCTATCCGGGGCCGCGAACGCACTTTTGGAGCTCTATAAGGGGAAGATGCCAAGGACCATCGAGGAGATGGTGAAGATACCCGGGGTCGGGCGCAAGACGGCCAACGTGGTCTTAGGGGAAGTCTACGGGATCTCGGAAGGCATCACGGTGGACACCCATGTGACCCGTCTCTCCAACCGCCTGGGCTGGACCAAGCATCAAGATGCGGTCAAGATCGAGCAGGACTTGATGCGGATCGTACCCAGGGAGGAATGGCTTCACTTCTCCCATCGCCTCATCCAGCACGGCCGCAAGGTCTGCGATGCCCGTAAGCCGCTATGCGGCGCCTGTACCCTGGCCCAGTGGTGTCCGTCAGCGAGCAGCCCAAAAGTCAAACATTGAACCGGAAGTGGACGACATCCCCATCCCTCATGACGTATTCCTTGCCTTCGGTGCGGAGTTTGCCCGCTTCCTTGGCCTTGACCGTGGACCCGGCCGCCACCAAGTCCTCGTAAGAATAGACCTCCGCCTTGATGAAGCCCCTCTCGATGTCCGAATGGATCTTCCCGGCCGCTTGCGGCGCCAAGGTGCCCTTCGTGATGGTCCAGGCCTTGGATTCCATCGGGCCCGCCGTGAAGAAGGAAATGAGGCCCAAGGTTTCGTAGGATTTGCGGATGATGGCGTGGAGGCCCCGTTCCTGGATGCCTAGGTCGGCCAGGAATTGGGCCGCTTCCTCCTCGGACAATTCGGCCACTTCGGACTCGATCTTGGCCGAAATGGGCAGGCAGGCCGCCTTTTGGGCGTCCGTATATTTCAAAAGCGCCTGGTAATATTTGTTCCGGGTCACGTCCGCCAGGTCCCCCTCGGCCACATTGCCGATGAAGAGGAAGGGCTTTCGGGTCAGAAGGCTCAGTTCCTTGAGCTTCTTTTCCTGCTCCGGGGTCGCGGGGATGGCCATGGCCGGCTTTCCCTCTTCCAGGACCTTCTTCACGCTTTGGAACAGGTCCCATTCGGCGACAGCCTCTTTATCCCCCGCCTTCTTCCCCTTTTCGGTCCTTTGAAGGCGTTTATCGACCGTATCCAGATCGGCCAGACAAAGTTCGGTCAGGATGACCTCGATATCCCGCACCGGATCGATGGAACCTTCCACATGGGTGATATTGGGATCCTCGAAGCAACGGACCACCATGGCGATGGCGTCCACTTCGCGGATATGGGACAGGAACTTGTTCCCGAGTCCTTCACCTTTGCTGGCTCCCTTGACCAGTCCGGCGATATCGACGAATTCAACGATGGCCGGGACCTTTTTACCGCTCTCTTCCATCTGGGCCAGCCTATCGATCCTTTCATCGGGGACCATCACCACCCCGACATTGGGTTCGATGGTGCAAAAAGGATAGTTTTCCGCTGGGGCCTTGGATTTTGTAATGGCGTTAAAGAGGGTCGATTTTCCGACATTGGGCAAGCCGACGATTCCGATCTTCAAGCGGTCTTCTCCAAAAAGGGATGATCCAACAGGAACAGTGGCACAGTTTAAGGATTTTGTTCCCTTTTAAAACCTAAAAGGTGGACGTCCGTTCCCATCCGGAACGGCTCAAGGGATCTTTTGGATCAGGACCGGCTGCTGGGCAGGCTTGGGGATCATTTGGAGGACCCAGGAGCGGGTCGAGGCCGGGGTGACGGGCGGGGCGTCATCGTACCAAAGAACGGTCCGGTCGGCGTAATTCTCCATCCGTTTGAAATGGATCGAATGCCCGGAACCCGCTCGGGGGCCCAGCGTCAGGATCACCAATTGATTCTTGGTGAAATCCACGGCCGGCGGTTCCAGCCCCGGTTCCAGGATATGCCAAAAAATATCGTAGTGGGCTTGGTCCTCGATGACCTCCTGGTAAGGGATCGCGATGGGGATCGTGACGCCTCCCCATTGGGGCTGATTGGTCAGGTCGAGAACAAGGTCCAAGGAAGGGGTTCCCAGAACGGTGATGCCGTGTCGAGAGAGCCAGCGTTGGGTCCCTTTGACCAGGGAATTCTGACCGGCGTTCTGGATGAAGTGGGTCAGGAACACCAACCCAACGAAAAGGAAAAGAACGCCCAGGACCGGGATCAGGGTCGAAGAACGGGCGCGCTTCAGGTCGGGCATGACCACAGCAGAAGCTGAATTCGGCGAGGATGAAACGGCCGAAGATTCCTTGGAAGGCTTGGCTCTCTTGGAAGCCACGGGTTCAGGGGTCTTCGTGGTTTCCTTGGGTTTTCCCTTGAAGAGCCAGCGCAGCGCCTTGAAATCCCAGCTTTCCTTGGGAGGATTCGCCGAAACAGCCGGGCTCTTGAGGTTCCCTCCCCGAAGCCGGTCCAGTTCCTTGCGGGCGGAAGCACAGAGGTTCAAGTGACGGGCCACCATCCGTCGGTCCCGCGCCGACAAGGTGTCGCCCAGGTATCCCCTTAAAAGAGGATGGAGCTGCTCACATTCGTTCATTGACCACGATTCCCCTTTGGGTAAAGGAAGCCCGCCGGAAGTTCATGGTATCAAAAACGACGCCTTTCATCATCGGCCTTCAAAGCGGGAAGGTGGACATCGGATGACCTCGTCTTGACATTTACGGGACCCCTGAATACCGTAAGGCAGTCGAGACCGAAAAACCTTTCAAGAGGGAGGACTGGATGGAAACAAGTGGCGTTTATCTCGCCGAAATGGTGACCCGGTGGCTTCATGTGGTGGCCGGGATACTTTGGATCGGATTGCTCTATTTCTTCAATTTCGTCAACTCGAACTTCGCCAAGACCTTGGACGCCGACTCGAAGAAAAAGGTGGTCCCTGAACTGATGCCCCGGGCCCTTTTCTTCTTCCGGTGGGGGGCGATGTTCACCTTCCTCCTGGGCCTCCTGCTGATCTATTTCGTTTATCTTTCGCCCACGGGCGCCCGTCACGGTTCGTTCATGACCAACCCCATCCTCATCGGGGTCATTTTCGGGACCATCATGTGGTTCAACGTCTGGTTCATCATCTGGCCGGCCCAACGGAAGATCATCAATGGGATCAAGACCGGCAACCCGGCGGCACCCGAACTGGTGACCCGGGCCACCAACGCCTCGAAGGTCAATACCTATCTTTCCATTCCCCTGGTGTTCTTCATGCTTTCCGGGCCCCACCTATCCTTCTTGACCCTCGACATGGCTTCCAATTGGATCTGGATCCTCGTCATCGTCGCCATCGGCTTCGCGCTGGCCTGGCATCTTTACAAGATCGGCGCCAAAGTCTCGACCAACGTTTAAGAACGGCACAAATAAAAAAGGCCCAGGGGAAACCCGAGGGCCTTTTTTATTTTACGGACCGGTCATTCAATTGGTGATGGGATGGATCCCCGAGGATGAATTGCCCAAGATCTCCGGATCGAACTCGATCTTGTTCTCCAGGAAGTTCTTGAGGTAGGTGCGACGGACGATCTTGAAGAACTTTTCCAATTCGGGATCGGCGTGGTTGGCCTCTAGTGTCAGTAAATTCAAGGCGATCGCGAAAGCCGTCTCCACGTGCTCGTGACGGAATTGGATGCTTTTGGCCACATAATCGTTGTAACGTTTGATCCCCTGCCGGTAGATCCCCTTGGCCTTTTCGTTGTCGTTCCCTTGGTAGAACTTCCCCATCAAGTAGAAGACCTCCAGGTCCAGGACATCGGAATGGACGATGTTCTCGAACTGATTGACGGCCTCCACCCCATGGAGCTTCGAGGAAGAATCCTCGAAATAATGGTTCAGGCAATATTTCGCGAAGCGGGCCCGGAGTTGGTGATCTTGAGGGTTGCGGCGGAGGGCATCTTTATAGCGTTTCACTTCGACTTGGCGCACAAGCCGTTTGAGAAAGTTGAGGAAGGGCGAAGCGAGACTGGCGAGAAGGCTCATGGTAAAAAAATTTTACCATCGAGGGGGAACTTGTCAAAGCGTAAGGTTCGGGCCAAAAACCATCCGTCAAAATTGTTGGGTGGTTTTTGGTTCCACCTGGGTGGACCTTACAAAAAATGGCTTAAAAAATGTCGTTCGGGACGAAAACTTCCCGGCTTTGCAAACTCCGCAATTGGTCGACCTGTTGGGGCGTGAGGATGTTCTTCTCGATCTCAAGCTCCGCCTTGATCTGGGCGCTGTATTTCTTGGCCAAAAGGGCCCCGATCTCGGAGGTCAATTGGTCGATCCGGTCCGGGTCCGGTTCCGGTTTTTCTATTTCATTCTCAAGCTCGACCCTTTTCACCTTGAATTGACCCTCCAGGACCGCGATCTGCTTGCGGTAAGCGGCCCGGTTCTTACGTAAAAGGGCCTTCTGCTCCCTTGTCACCTGGAGTTTGTCCATCAACTCCTTGCGGGTCAACCGGGGTTGGGTGGCCTCTCCGGACCTCGGGGCCGCAGGAGTGGCCGAGGGGGCATCCGCCCAAAGACAGGTGCCTCCCAAAACCATTGTCAAAAGCAGGATCGAAAACCCAAGGTTCTTTTTCATCGGTGCTCTCCCGGTCTAAAGAAAGATCGCGTCGGAAGCCAACTCATCGACCTGCACCTCGTCCGTCATCGCGGGGGTCAGGGGTGAACTATCGGACAATAAAGTGGAGACCTTGATCAAATTCTGGTCCCGGACCATGGCCCCCATCGGGTTCGAAACATTGATCAAATGAGTGGCGATCTCGCTGTTATCGTCCATATTCCCTTGATAGAAATAGGCCGACAAGGCCAAGAACAGACAAGCGGCCATGGCGACCCAACGGACCGGATGGCCCCAAGGCCTCCAGACCCAATGGGTTTTCGGTTCGGCCAAACGCTCCTCGATCCGGGTCCAAGCCCTCTCGAAAACGGCGGGATGGGACTGGATCTTTCCCATCTTCCGGATCTCGCGTTCTATCTGGTTCTCGATCTTCGACTTCTGCATAACGACTCCCTCTTCGTTCAGACATCTTCCTTGCTCAGGCCCTCTTTTTCCAGGGCCTCCTTTAAAAAAGCCTTGGCCCGGTGGATGTTGGACTTCACGGACCCCAAGGACAACTTCAACGCCACCGCGATGTCCTCGTAACTCATGTCCTCCATCTCGCACATCAAGAGGCAGGCCTTTTGTTTTCCGGGCAGCCGGCCCAATGCCCGGAGGATGGCCGGACTGAACCCCAGATCAGGGATTTTTTCGCTGTCCTTTTTATCTTCCGCCTCGGGCGTGTTCTCGAAACCGAGGAACGTCAATATCTTCCTTCGTCGAAGGATGTCCAAACAATGGTTCGTGGTCATCCGATACAACCATGTGCTGAAGGCCGAATCACCCCGGTATTTCCCGATCCGGTCGAAGACTTTCAGGTAGATCTCTTGGAGCACATCCTCCGCGTCCTGGGGAGACCCTAACATGCGCCAGGAAAGGTTATAGACCTTGGTGCGATGAAGCTCAAAAAGCACCTGGAGCCCAGAGACATCCCCTTTTTGGCAGCGCTCAATGGCTTCCAATTCCGTCATGGATCACCTGGTTCTCTTGAACATTGGACGGCCCAACGGTCTTTTCGGTTCCAAATAAGGGCTTTTCCCGTCCCTACGAGTAACTTGGGCCGGAACAGGTTTATCACGTTCTTTCGGCCCTTTTTAAGCCCTTAGGCATCCCGGAGGAAGGTCAAAAGACTGCGGACCATCAATCCGGTCCCTCCATAGGCCAGGTAAGGGACGGCAGGATACTCCCTCTCCAAATAGGCCGGCCCGGCGATATCCAAATGGACCCAAGGCGTTTCCCCGACGAACTCCTGGAGGAAAAGTCCGCCGATGATGGAGCCTGCCTCGCGGCCGCCCCCAATATTCTTGATATCGGCCACTTTGCTCTTGATGTCCTCCCGATATTCCGGGACCAAGGGAAGTTCCCAGATCCGCTCGCCTTCCTTCTCCGTGGCGGCCTTGACCTGGGCCATCAAGGCCTCGTCGTTCCCCATGGCCCCGGTCACCAGGGACCCAAGTGCCACGATACAAGCTCCCGTAAGGGTCGCCATATCCACGATCTGGTCCACTTTCCGCTCAACGGCATAAGAAAGGGCGTCGGACAGGACCAGGCGTCCCTCCGCGTCGGTGTTCAAGACTTCCATGGTCTTGCCGTTCATGGCTTTGAGGACATCCCCCGGCTTATAAGCCCGGCCCCCGGGCATGTTCTCGGTGGTGGCGATGATGCCGTGGACCTCCACCGAGGGTTTGAGCTTGGCGATCTGGCTGAAGACACCCAGGACGGCCGCGGCGCCTGACATGTCCATTTTCATGGTTTCCATCGAACCGGCAGGCTTCAGGGAAAGGCCACCCGAGTCGAAAGTGATCCCTTTGCCCACGATGGCCACGGACTTACGGGCCTTGCCCCGGGGTTTGTAATGCAAATGGATCAGATAGGGCTCCTGGGCGCTCCCGATATTGACCCCCAGGATCCCCCCCGCTCCCATCCGCTTCAACTCGGCCTTGCCGAAGATCTTGACCTTGACGGCACCGCTCGCCATTTTCCGGGCCGCATCGGCCAAGACCCTGGGGGTCACGTCGCTCGGGGCCCCATTGATCAGGTCCCGGGCCAACAGGACACCCGAGGTATAGAGCTTGGCCTCTTCAAGGGCCTTCACGACCTGCCCTTTTTGCTCCTTGGCTACATGGACGTCCAGTGTTTGAAGGCCTTTCGGGGCGTCCTTCATTTGCGTCTTATAGCGGTTGAATTGATAGGAACCCAGGATCGCTCCCTCGGCGAAGGCTTTAAGGAATTCGGCCCCGAAAGAACGGGGCCATTCCATAGTGGCCTCTTCGACCCTTAATTCTCGGGCTTTACGGGCCAGCCGGCCGCCTGCCCTTCGAAAGGCCTCCAGGTTTTTCTCCCCCTTTGACCCAAGACCCAATAGGACCCAACGGATCTCCTGGGTGTGGAGAACCCCACTTTGTCCGGTCTTCCCCTGGAACCCCTCCTGGGCGATCTCCGCCCGCAAGGTCGTCCCGCTTTTACCCGGATCGTTCACGATCCCAGTATCCGAATCGAATGCCAGCCCGATCTTGGTCTTCAAGTTCTTGGAAGCGTTCACGGAAAATTCCATCACGGTCCCTCCCGGGAAATTTCAAGTCGTTCTCGGATGCCCATCTTATATAAGTGAATATCGGGGAAATTGGAAGTCGTGGATCTTTGGATCTTTAAGGAACGAACTGTCGGTAAAGACCCTGCCTTTGGAGCCGTCGCTTGATCAACCCCAAAGCCCGGTCCAGTTTTTCCTTATTGCCCGGTAAATAAGGCCAAGGACTGGCTCCCGAAGGATGTGGCAAGGGGATGACCCAAACGGGACCGGCCGGAAGCTCTTGGCGGAACTCCTTCCCAATGGCCTCTGAAAAAGGAAGAGGGCCCAGGATGCGCTCGATGGCCAATCCCCCGATCGGAACGACCACGGTCGGAGCCAACAACTCCAAGGCCTTTTCCAGAAAAGGTGCGCAGTGGGCCACTTCCCGAGGATTGGGCTTCCGATCGCCCTTTCCATGGGAGGCTTTGCCCGGGTAGCACTTGGTCACCGCCGTGATATAAGCATTGCGGCGGATGAGGTCTTCGGTCATTCCCAATGTGAGGAACCACTGGAAAAGCCTCTTCCCGGCCGTCCAGGCAAAATTCTTTTGGGCCAAGGGCTCCCGCACGCCCGGCGCCTGGCCCAGGAGGAACAACCCTCCCTTTTCAGCTTTGCCCGTTCCAGGGACCGGTTTGTTCCCCCCATGCAGAAAACAGAGGGAACAGGATCGGATCCTGCGATGAAGCCCCCCCAGTTCGGCGGAAAGGCCTCTCTTTCCGTTAATTGCCGTCCTTATTGTCCCCATCCGTTTTGGACTTATCGCTCGTGTCATTGGCATTCTTGTCGCCGTCCGAAGCGCCTTCATCCTTCGCCGAATAGGCCTTAGCCGCTTCCGGATCGACCTCCCTCAATTCATCCAGGGCCATCTCCAAATTGTCGTGATGATAGGAGGGATCGATCGAATTCATCTGGTAAAAACAATCGACCGCCTTCTTAAGCTCTCCCCCCTTGCCCTTCCCCGAATCATAGATCGCAAGGTAACTCACCCCAAGGCTGTTCAGGAAGACCTTCTTTTCTTTATCGCTCAATTTATAGGTAAGGGACCTTTCAAAATGAGGGACCGCATCCGCCGGATGATGGGTATCTAAAAGCAGCTTGCCCTGACGATTGGCGGCCGATCCCTTGGCATCGGCTGAATGCGCCGCATCCTCGGCCATTTTATAGACCTTCATCGCCTCTTTGAACTGGCCTTCTTCCTGGATCTTATCTCCGTAGGCGCAGAGTTCCTTGAAACCCATCCGGGTCAGATCAGGCGCAGGTTCCGGAGTAGATTTCGCATAACTCTCTTCGCGGGTCTGATCGGCCTTGGCCCGCTCTAGAAGCTCCGGGTCGTCCCCGCTGGCTTCCAGGTTCTTGATCACATCCGCGAGGATGACGGCATCCGCCAAACCATATTCATAAAGGTGGTATTCCACGACGCCCAGGTTCTTGAGTGCGACCTTGTTCCCGGCGTCCTGCTCCACCGCACGGGAAAAATCCTTTTGGGCCCCTTCCAGATCCTTCGCCTTCAGCAAGGCCCATCCTTGCGCATTGGCCATTTGGCTTTTTCCCTTGGGCGTCGACGCCAGGGTTTCGGCCGCACCATAAGCCTTGGCCGCGTCCTTGAACCGGCGGTCCTTGAGGGCATCATTACCGGCGGAATAAGCTTCTTTGAAACTGCCGTAAGAAGGTTCCACCTGGGCGGACGCCCCTTTATCGCTTTGAGCGCCGGCACCCACAGGGATCAAGAACATCCCCAGAACGACCCAACGTCCAAGATTGAGCATTTCACCCTCCCGAGATAAACGATCCAAAGGCGCCTCTATCTTACTTCGGAAAAAGATTTCAGGGTGGAATCTCACGCATGCCCGACACCGGCCTAGGTATAATTCCTTTGTTTTAGGGCCACGAATGTATTATTTTCAAAACCACCCGGCGCTCCCAAAGGATCCTCTTCATGCTCAAGCAAAAACGTACCTGGATCGGCTTGGCCTTCATCCTCTTTACCTTTTATTTCCTGTTCCGGAACATCGACAAGGACAAATTCTTGGCCGCACTGGCCCATTTCCAGTTGATCTGGCTGGTTCCCGCCCTCTCCATCTATATGTTCGGGTACGTCATCCGAGGTTTCCGGTGGGTCGTCCTTCTTTCGCCCATCAAAAAGTGTAAATTCACCTCCCTTTTCCCCACTCTCATCGTCGGTTTCATGGCCAACAACGTACTTCCGGCCCGTGCCGGGGAATTCATCCGGGCCCATCTGAACGGGACCAAGGAGGGCATCAGCCGAAGCGCCTCCTTTGCAACGATCATCCTGGAACGTCTCTTCGACGGCTTGACCATGATCATCCTGCTCTGGGCCTCCTTGAGCCTGGGCCACCTACCCATCCAGGAATCCACGATGCCGGCCAGCATCCAACACGCCATCGATTGGTCCCCCTGGGTCTTCGGTTCCGCCTTTTTGATCCTTTTCGGCCTGCTCCTCTTCAAAGAACTGGCCATCAAGGTCATCGGTTTCTTCATCTCACTTGCCCCTTCCAAGTTCCACGAACCCATGGAAAAGCTGGCCCATACCTTTATCGATGGACTGACGATCCTCAAGAGCGCCAAGGAATCCATTTTGGTGCTGACTTTTTCTCTGGTCGCCTGGGCCTGTGAATTCACCTCGTACTATTTCTTCGGGGTCGGCATGGGCATTGCCCCCAGCCCCTTGACCCTTTGGTCCTCGGCCTTGTTGATGGCCATCGTGAACCTGGGGATCTTGATCCCGAACGCACCCGGCGGGATCGGGCTTTTCGAGTTCATTGGAGTGGCCCTCCTGTTGCCTTTCGGGGTCCAGAAAGAGACCGCGGTGGGTTATATGTTCTTGGTCCATTTCCTGGTCCTGATCCCCATTACCCTCCTGGGTTTTTATTTCTACCGGCACGAACATATCCAGCTGAACGCGATCGAGAAGGACGATAAACCTGCGCCCAGGACCAAGAAGACCTTAAGACCGAAGAAAAGAAAGGTTTCAAAATGAGGATCGGGATCGTCGGCGCCGGGGTCTCAGGGCTGACTGCGGCCTATCGTTTGGCCAAGAAAGGCCACCAGGTCGAGGTCTTCGAGGCGGCCGACCACGTGGGCGGGTTGGCGGCGGGGTTCAAGGTGGCCGGGACCTCCCTGGAAAAGTACTACCATCACATCTTCACCAGCGATACCTGCATCCGGGGCCTGGTCGACGAATTGGGTCTCCGGGACAGCCTCCATTGGCTGACCAGCCAAATGGGCTTCACCTATAAAGGCAAGCTCTACCCTTTCGGTACCCCCCAGCAATTGCTGGCTTTCACCCCTTTGCCTTTCTGGGAAAGGATCTGGTTCGGGGTCCAGGCCCTCTACTTGGGAAAGGTGAACGATTGGAAAAAGTACGAGGCTGTCACGGCTTCCGACTGGATGAGGAAATACTCGGGCCCGAACATTTGGCGGGTGATCTGGGAGCCTTTATTACGGGGCAAGTTCGGGAAATACGCCGATAAGGTGGCCATGGCCTGGCTTTGGGCCCGTATCCACACCCGCGCTTCCTCCCGGAAAGGGTCCCAGGAAAAGCTCGGCTATTTCCAAGGAGGGTTCGAGGTGTTCCATGACGGTCTAGCTAAGGCCGCCAAGGAAGCCGGGGTCCAATTGAACCTCAGCGCTCCTATCCAAAGGGTTCTGACCCAGGACAGCAAGATCAAAGGATTGGAGGTGTCCGGGAAAATCAAGGATTTCGACCAGGTCATCTTTGCGGCCGCGACCCCCATTTTCTTGCGGACCTGTCCGGAACTTCCGGCCGATTACGTCAAACGCCTGACCCAATTGGACTTCCTGGGAGCCCAATGCTTGGTCTTGGTCTTGAAACGGAAGTTCAGCGACCTTTATTGGATCAACATCGCTGACGCCGATATCCCCATCCTGGCCCTCATCGAACACACCAATTTCGCGCCTAGGGAATGGTACCAGGGCAAACACATCATGTACGTGGGCAATTATCTTCCCCAGGACCACCGCTATTTCAAAATGAAGAAGGAGGAGATCCTGCAGGAACTCCTTCCCCACCTCAAGAAGATCAATGCCGAATTCGACGAGAGTTGGCTGGAAGAGGCCTTCCTATTCCAGGACCTTTTCGCCCAACCGGTCGTCCCCCTCCACTACAGCGACGTAAAACCAACCTACGAAACCCCCATCCAAGGGCTCACCTTGGCCAATATGGCCTTGGTCTACCCCGAGGACCGCGGAACCAATTTCGCGGTGGATGTCGGGAACAAGGCCGCCCGGTTGGTGGATCCCAGCGTCGAGATCCCCGCTTTCCACGAATAGGCTCGCCCACGCGCCTAAAAAGTCGCTCCCCTTCCGTTCTCGTTCCATGGATGCTCGCCTTTTCAAGTGGCCCCCGAACGCTGAACTTGAAAAGCGTTCGGGGTCACTCAATAATGCAGGCGTCACTGGTATTTCCAGCGTTCCAAGCTTTCCCAACTCATGCTTGAAGGAGCGGTCATGCCCAAGGTTTCCTACCTCTCGGTCTTTTTCCCCTGTTACAACGAGGAAGCCAATGTCGAACGGATGGTGAACACGGCCCAACAAGTCCTCCCTGAATTGGCCGAAAGATGGGAGATCATTCCCGTGAACGACGGGAGCAAGGATAGGACCTGGGAGATCATCGAGCGCCTCGCCAAGGCCGACCCCAACGTCCATCCCGTAAATCACGAAAAGAACCAGGGTTATGGGGGCGCCGTCATCTCCGGCTACAACGCCAGTAAGGGCGATCTGGTCTTTTTCACCGACGGCGACCTGCAATTCGACTTGAGGGAATTGACACTTCTGATCGAGAAGCTGGATGAAGGGGACCTGATCCTGGGCTACCGCAAGAACCGCCGGGACCCATGGCACCGTAAATTGAACGCTTTCATGTGGGGTTCACTGGTGAAATTCTTGTTCGGGTTCAAAGTGAGGGACGTGGATTGCGCCTTTAAGCTCATCAAGCGCGAAGTGGTGAACAAGGTAAAACTGTCGGCCGGTGGGGCGATGGTCTCGACCGAACTTCTGGCCCGGGCCAACCGGGCGGGGTTCCGTTTCGTAGAAGTGGGGGTGACCCACTATCCCCGCACGGCGGGCACCCAAACAGGGGCCAAACTTTCGGTGATCCTTCGGGCCTTCAAGGAACTTTTCAAGCTTTACGGCAAGATCAAGGACCAGCCCCGGGGCTGAATCGCCTCAATCGGCCTTGGTTTGGAGGAATTGAATGTGGGTCTGGGCGTTCTGGGTGAGGTCGGGGCTCTTCGAGTACTGGGCTACTTTCTGCCAAGCCTCCAAGGCCTCCTCCCTCTTCCCCATCTTCTCATAAGAAATGGCGATATCGTCGTAGATGGCGGCGTCCTCGGGTTTTAATTCCGAAGCTCGTTTCAGGTGCTCAAGCGCTTCCGGATATTGGCTCTGGTCCAAATACGCGTCGCCGAGGTCGTAAAGATAATCCGCGTTCTGGCCATCGGCCTCGACGGCCTTTTGGAACAGCGGCATTGCCTCTTCGTAATTCCCCTCTCTTTTCAGATGCATCCCGAGATTGTTCATGACCTGGGCATTGTTTGGATCGAAACGCAGGGACATCTTGTACATCCGGACCGCCGGGTCATCCATGTCAAAGCGGGAATAGAGATACCCCAGGGCGAAATAGGCCTTAGCGTAGGTAGGATCGATCTCTAAAGCCTTCTTCAAGTAGTCGAAGGAGGCCTGGTAATGATGGGCATCATACTGTTGCTGTCCTTTTTTATAGAAACCTTCCGGCGAACCTAGTTCGACCGGTCTTTCGCTTACCATGGGTTTCTTGGGGGCTTTCCCCCGGGCATGATGCGCCGGTTTCACAGGTTCTTCCGGGGCCACCATCTTGGCCTCTTGCCGCTCGGTCAAATGCCCCGTCCAATGCGTCAATTCACCCCAAAAACCGCCGCAAACCAAAAGGATGATCAGGAAGAGCCATAGGAGCTCCACCAGATCGCGGCCCAGGTCCCGAGCTTGATAGCCCCCTTCCTGGGGTTCCGATTCGGCCTTGGCTTTGGCGGCCGCCACCTTGGGCAGTTCGGTGCCGCACTTAACGCATATCTTCGTGCCATCCGGATTTTCAGCATGGCAGGCAGGGCAGACGATCATGAAAAGACCTCGAGCTCTTTTTTGTTCCCCGGAATCGATTTCGGAACCGAAAAAATCCAATCCTGCGAGGGGATACTTTACCCCCCGGTCTCAAAACCTGTCAATTTTTTTGGCGCTCTGCCCAGGTTGACCCTTCCAAACCGGAAGGTTTCAGCCCTTTCCCTGATCGACCGCGGACCTTAGCTGCTGGGAGACCTTTTGGAGTTGGGCCAAGCCATCCTCCACCACCACGAATCGGTCCCGGACTTGGTCACCCGAAAGGTAGATCCGGTTGATCAATTGCAAAAGGAGCTCGTTGTCGTTCCGCTGATCCTCCAGGGCCTGGGATATCTCCCCCAAAAGACCTCCTGCCTTGCGGATGGACTTGACGATGTTCATGAAGACGTCCCCCGCGCTATAGACCACATTGACGTTCTCCTCGATCTTCCCGGTCGTGCTGATGAGCGAAATGGCGCTGGAGGTCTTGGAACGAATGTCATCCACCAGGTGCTTGACATCTCCCGCCGCTTTGGCCGAAGCTTCCGCGAGGGTCTTGATCTCCGCAGCCACGACCGCGAATCCCTGCCCATGCTCCCCAGCTCGGGCCGCTTCGATACCCGCATTCAAGGCGAGGAGATTGGTCTTTCGGGCAATGGTGGTTATGGTCGCCAGGAAATCGCCGATCTGGTCCGATGCCAGGCTCAATTGCTGGATGACCTCGGCGGAGGAACCGATGGTGGCCTTCAAGTCCGTCATGGCCTTGATCTCCTTCCCCACCGACTTGATCCCCTCCGTGGCCGAGCGAGCCGCCTCGTCCGTGTCCTGGGCTACCTTTTTGCTGTCGTTGACGATCAGTTCATTGAGTTGAAGGACCGAGCGGTTGATCCTCCCGGCCTTTTCAATGCCAGAGGCCCAATCCCGGGTCACTTCCCGGAAATTGTGGACCGATCTGTTCAGTTCATCCAATTCCTGGAAGAACGAACGCCATTCCTCCTCGGCGACCGGACGACGGAGCGCGGAAGGCACAATGGCCAAGGGATCGGGGGCAACGGAGGCGATCGGGGTCCCGCGTTCCAGGAGGGATCGAACAAACCAGAGGGACGGCTCCTCGGGGAGGTTTCCCTGGCTGAGGGCCGAACGCAATTCCTCGGGGCAATTGGGATGATCGGCAAGTTTCCGAAGGTCGCGGGACCGCCGGGCGGACAAGCGGCGGTGGTGGATATATCCGAGGGTCCAAGATAGAAGGGCTCCCACCGGAACCCCTGCCAGGGGCCCCAACGGAAGGAAAAACCCTAAAAATCCGCCCACGATAGGGAATAAGAACCAAGTATCGAAAAAGATGGATGTGGGTTCTATCTTCATGAAGAGATTATGGTCCGGTGGACTTGGCCAAGTACCCCTTCAGGAACTCGACATCTTCTTCCTTCATGGCCAAGAAGTGAAGACCTCCACCCGTCTCGTTCGACCAAACCACTTCCGCAAAAGCGGAGACAAGCCTGCTCTTTTCGGGCACCGAAATATCAAGACGGAGGATGCTGCCCACGTTCAGAAGTTGGTCCGCGACGATGTAAAGACCCCCCAGGCTCACGTCCATGGTCTGGGTGGTCTGTTCCTTTTTACGGCGTTCAAAGACGGTCTCGATCTCTTTTTGGTCCTCGATGACCCTGAACTTCACCGGGATCTTGACCGAAACACGGGGGTGGACCCTTTTTTCAACATACATGTTGGCTTCAGGCATTCGTTTCCCTCCGAATAGACCGGATCATTATAAGGGCCTGAAAGCAATGGAAAGCGAAAAGACCCATCCCGCATCCGGTCGATAAACCGGGGTCAAGAATTCCTCAGGGAAAAAAGCCAGGCTTCCATCCGCCGAAAAATCCTTGTCGACCTTGATCACTAAACCCGCCTTCGAGAAAAAAAGCCAATCCGTGATCCCGCTTTGCCCCGTCAAACCATAAGGGACCGGGGATCGGTCGAAAAGCATCTCCCCACTGGCCCTCATCTGGAGTTGATAGTAAAGACTTACGGCTCTTTGGGCCCGGTGAAAGACGGCCCACTCACCACGGAATTCGGCGAAAAGGTTGTCCGGCCAATGGAAAACACCCCCTCCAAAAAGGGGGTTGGATGGATCCAACATCAAATCTTCCGATTTTTCATAGTGTATACTTTGAAAAAAGGAAAATCCATCGAGTTCTTCCCCGGCCACCAGACCGAAAGCCGCCGAACCGGCTCCTTTACCGGTGGATAGGAGCGGGAAAGCCATCGCGAACGGATTCGTCCCGGTCGGCAGCCTTACCCAGCCATCCAAACCGAAAAAACCTCCACTCACCCTCTGCCCTATCAGCAAGTAGCTCGCCCCGACCTCGACGTCCCCCAGCTTGGCCAAGTTCTGGGTATTTCCCACCGCATCCACCAAGGCGTTCGCCTCGAACGGGATGGTCAAACGACCTTGGAGACGCTCGTCGGCCCACCCCTGGACCCGGACCCCGTATTGGATGCTTTGTATGGAGTAGCTGACAGGCCCCGGGGAACCACCGGTTTGTTTCACACCGTTAAAGAACAAGTCGGGAACACCGATGTTGACCCAATAGAAGCTTGGGCGCTCCTCGCGGAACAAGGCGATCGAAAAAGGATCGCGCGTGAAGTCAAGAACGGGATAAGGGTCCAATTGGAGAGCGAAAGACTGGCGCGGAATGAAAAGGACCAGGACGATGAACAGGAACAAGTTCCTCAAAACCGCCACGATCGCTCCGTCCGCCCTAGAAGCGGTAAGCCAAAACAGCGTTCGGATAAGGTTCAAGACCCAGGGAGACCGTCAAATGGTTCTGCTTGTTGTAATCGGAAGCGGTATTCATGGCATCTTGGATGCCAAATCCATAGGCCGCTAAAGTAGCGAGGCCAAAAAGGTTGCCGGCGGTCTCGTCCTTGGCCACCAGATCCCCGGAACCATTGTGGACCAATTGAAGGTTATCCAATGTCTGCCATAGACCCACCCCAAAAAGGGCCGCGAAGGCGATCCCTTTGAGCGGGTCCCCGGCGTAAACATGCCCTGATCCAGGGAGCACCACCGAGAACAAGGCCGCCACGGTCGGGTCTTTCGGCGAAAGCCCGGGCAAAGGGGTGGGTGTCGGGGTGGGAGCTTCGACTTGGGGCGCCATCACGGGGGTCGGCGTGGGTTGGGGCGTATTGTATTCGGTGATCTGACCCCAATTTTGGATCTCGGGGGTCGGGATCGGGGTCGGAGTAGCATTAGGAACATCCCAAAAACTCGGAGCCGCTTGAAGGAATCCGGCCAAAGCGAAAGAAACCAAGACCAGGAAGGAACGGTATTTCATGGGCACTAACTTATCCTTCGCCTATGGGGCTGTCAAGGAAAGGGTCCACGGATGTTTGCATCATCGTGTGACACCAAACGCTTTTCCGGATATAGCGTTTAGTGTCACCCATTAAGAGAACATACGTGGTTCAAAAACGAACGAATTTCAGGTCCTTAATGTGGGAGATGCCCCGCAATTCCGCCATGACATGCTCGGGAACTTCATTGTCCACATTGACCATGGCGATGGCGGTCCCGCCCACCGCCTGGCGCCCGACATAAAGCCCCGCGATGTTCACATTGTTGCTGCCCAGGATCGTCCCTAGGCGACCCACAATGCCAGGACGATCGTCATGGACCATCCAGATCATGTTCCCTTCCGGTGTGAAATCGGTGGTGTTTCCATCAAGACTGACGATCCGGAACTCCTTCTTGCCGAACACGGTCCCGGCAATGCTATGGGTCCCCTTCTCGTTCTTGACCGTGACCCGGATGAGGGATGAGTAATCCTGGACCCCCGTGTTGACGGTCTCGGCGATCTCATAACCCCGTTCTTTGGCGATGAAAAGGGCGTTCACGTAGTTGACCGATTCGCTCATGCCCCGTTGGAGGATCCCCTTGACCAGGCTCAAGGTAAGGGGGCGGGTGTCGAACTTCGACACTTCCCCGCTATATTCCACCTTGATCTCCTTGATGAAGGATTCGGCCAATTGGGCTTGGAAAGTACCGATCTTTTCCACCAGGCTCAGGTAGGGTTTGAGTTCTTCCAGGACCTTGGGGTCCAGGGAGGGCATGTTCACCGCGGCCTTGACCCGACCTCCCTTCAAGGCCTCCACGATCTGTTCGGCCACGACCACCGCGACGTTGACCTGGGCCTCCTGGGTCGCGGCGCCCAAATGGGGCACACAGACCACATTGTCCAAGGTCAGCAGCGGACTGTCGAAGGGAGGTTCTTTTTCAAAAACGTCCAAAGCGGCCCCGGCCACCTTGCCGCTTTTCAGGGCCTCATAAAGGGCCGTTTCATCGATGATGCCGCCCCGGGCGCAGTTGATCAGCCGGACACCATCCTTCATGGCCTCAATCTGCTTGGCTCCGATCAACCCTTTGGTTTCCTTGGTGAGCGGCGTATGAACGGTGATGAAATCCGAACGCTTGATGATGTCGTCCAGGGTCACGATCTCGAACTCATGCCCCTTGTTCTTGGCCGGGTCCACGTAAGGATCGAAAGCGATGATTCGCATGCCCAGGCCGATGGCCTTTCGGGCCACATTGGTGCCGATGCGGCCGATCCCGATGACCCCCAGGACCTTCTCGTTGAGCTCGGTCCCGATGAACTTGCTGCGCTCCCACTTCTTCTCTTTCAACGATTGCTGGGCCTGCGGGATGCGCCGGGCCATGGCCATGAGCATGGCGATGGTGTGCTCGGAGGTCGAGATGGTGTTCCCGTCCGGCGTGTTCATCACGATGATCCCGCGTTTGGTGGCCGCTTCCAGGTCCACATTGTCCACACCCACGCCCGCTCGCCCGATGATCTTCATCTTGGTGGCGGCTTGGATCATGTCGGCGGTGACGGTGGTGCCGCTGCGGATGACCCAAGCGTCGAACTCGGGAAGGATCTTCTTCAGGTCTTCGGGGGTCTTCCCGATATGCTCCTCGGTCTTCATCTCCTTCTCTTTATGGAAGACCTCCATGCCGAGTTCGGAAAGCTTGTCCGTGATCAGGATCTTGAACATGGGATTCACCTCGTCCGGTTTTATAGGTTCTCGGCCAGCAGGATCTCTTCGGCCGCTTTGACGCCCGCGCCCAGGGGCACCTTTTTGCCCACCTTATGGAGCACCATTTCCAGGATGCCCACCCCTAAGATCACATCGGAGCCATCCACGTAACCCAGATGCCCCAAGCGGAAGATCTTGCCCTTCACCTTGGCCTGGCCGCCGGCGATGCTGATGCCATAGGTGTCCCGGAAGGTCTTGTTGATGAGACCGCTATCGATACCCTCGGGCGAGACCACGGCGGTCAAGGCGTTGGAGGGGGCCGTCGGGGCGAATATCTGGAGGCCCAAGGCTTCCACACCCGCCCGGGTGGCTTTGGCCAGGCCCGCATGCCTTTTCCAGACGTTCTCCATCCCCTCTTCTTTCATCAATTCCAGGGCCTTTTTCAGTTGAATGATGAGGGAAATAGCAGGGGTGAAGGGAGTGTCCGGCATTTTTTCTTCCACTAGTTTTTTGATGGCCTTTTCATAACTGAAGTAATAGCGGGGATTTTTGGCCATCTTGCTCTTCTCGACCGCCTTGGGACCCGCGCAAACGAAACCCAACCCAGGAGGGATCATGAACCCTTTTTGTGAACCCGAAAGCACCAGATCGATGCCCCAGGCGTCCGTTTCGCAGGGCATGGCCCCCAACCCCGAAATGGCGTCGACCACGATCAAGGCCCCTGCCTCATGGGCGACCTTGGTCAGGGCCTCTATGTCGTTGACGACCCCGGTCGAGGTCTCGTTCAGGGTGGTATAGACCAGCTTGATCTCGGGATTGGCCTTGAGGCGTTTGCGGACCTCTTCGGGATCCACCGCCTTGCCCCACTCGGCCTCGTAATGCTCACTGGAAACCCCATAAACAGCGCAGATGTCCTTCCAACGGTTACCGAAGTGGCCCGCGGCAGCCACCAACACCTTTTCCCCAGGCGAGGTCAGGTTGGCCACAGCCGATTCCATGACCCCGGTCCCGACCGAGGCAAAGGTCATGACCGGCTGCTTGGTCCTAAAGATCATCTGGAGGCCCTCGTGGGCCGCCTTAAAGATGGCCTGGAATTGGGGGGTCCGGTGGTGCGGGATCATCATGCTGGCTTCGGCCAAGACCTCAGCCGGGATAGGGGTAGGCCCTGGGGCCATGATGTATTTCTTGCGCATAAGGAACCTCTTGGAGGCGAGGGTCGGGGGGGCGTAGGCCTGAATTTAAGGGTAAAACAGGCCTTTAAAGGCCCTTTCCTTGTGAAAGATTTCACAAAGTAGGCCAAGTATAGATTTTCCAGGATCGGAGTCAAGGGACTTTGTGAAATGTTTCACAAAGTTAGCAAAACGGCCTCCGCGGATCACTCCATCAAGAAATCAAGGATGGCGGTCCCCACCTCGAGCGGCTTCTCTTGGGCCACGAGGTGCCCCGCTCCTGGAATGACCCTGAATTGGGCGGAAGGAAGGACCTTTCGGAACGTCTTTTCGC
Source organism: bacterium (assembly GCA_035549195.1). Classification (NCBI taxonomy): domain Bacteria; species bacterium. The sequence continues at coordinate 14,915 of DASZRK010000060.1, read as the reverse complement.
TATCCCCGGTAAAAGTGGTGGAATCCTCTCCCCGGATGACCAGCGTCGGGCAGGGGATCCGGGCCGCGAAGGCCCAAACATCGGTCGGGATGGTCTGGTAGATCCTGGCTTCCCACTCGGGGGGATAGATCAATCGCATCCCGCCCTGCGGGGCCGGACCCGTCATATGCTCCGAATAGGCACGGACCGTACCGTCGGGCCAAGCCTTGAACAGTGGGCGTTCCCTGAAATATCGATAAGCCTCTTCCTTCCCTGCCCAATGGGTCCTGCGCCGGAAGGCCCCTTTCACCAACTGAGGACGCGCTTCCAAACCGAAGAGCCGTAAGAACCGGACCTCCCAAAGGAGTTTGGGCGCCAGCATGGTGGGATCGATCAGGACAAGGCGGGAAAAAAGTTCAGGACAGCGGACGGCCGCGTAAAGCATCAGGACCCCGCCCAAACTATGCCCCAAGCCAACGACCGGGCGGTCCCCAAGTTCCACGAGTCCTTCCAAAAGGTCATCGGCCATTTGGGACCAACGCTTCAACCAGGTCGCGGGAGTGTCCTCCCAAAAGGGACGGGCGCGGAAAGCGATCACATGAAAGTGTTGCCGAAGAGGCTCTAATACCGGTGCATAGGTCTCGGGTGGGAACCCGTTGGCATGGGCCAGGAAAATCAAAGGTCTGCCGGAACCGGGACTGAAGTCATGAAGGTGGGCGCTGGACGACAAGCTACGGACTTCCCTAAGCCGTATTCTCGCCCCGGCCCTTTTGATAGACCAGGATGGGCTCCTCTTTCTTGAGGATGACCCCCTCGGTGATGACCACTTCCTTGATGTCCTTGCGGGAAGGGATCTCGAACATGAGGTCCATCATGACCGATTCCAGGATGGCGCGTAGGCCCCGGGCGCCCGACTGGCGCTTGATGGCCTCTTGGGATACCGCGTGGAGCGCCTCCGGGGTGAACTTCAACCGGACGCCTTCGATGTCGAAATAACGCTGGTATTGTTTGGTCAGGGCGTTCTTAGGCTCGGTCAGGACCCGCACGAGAGCCGCCTCGTCCAACTCATGTAGGGCCGCGAAAACAGGCAACCGTCCGATGAATTCGGGGATCAGGCCGAACTTGATCAGGTCCTCCGGCTGGACCTGTTCGAACAATTCGCCCAGTTTCTTCTCTTGTCGGGTGATGGCTTCGCCCTTGAAACCGATGCTGCGGCGCCCCAGGCGGTTCTCGACGATCTTCTCCAGCCCTACGAAGGCCCCGCCGCAGATGAAAAGGATGTTGCTGGAATTGACCTTGATGTATTCCTGATGCGGATGTTTCCGCCCGCCCTGGGGCGGCACGTTGACCTCGGTCCCCTCAATGATCTTCAAGAGAGCCTGTTGGACGCCTTCCCCGGAAACGTCCCGGGTGATGCTGGGGTTCTCGGACTTGCGGCTGATCTTGTCGATCTCGTCGATATAGATGATGCCCCGCTCCGCACGTGAGACGTCGAACTCGGCGTTCTGGAGGAGCTTGAGGATGATGTTCTCCACGTCCTCACCCACATAGCCGGCCTCGGTCAAGGTCGTGGCGTCCGCCACGGCGAAAGGAACGTCCAGGATGCGGGCCAGGGTCTGGGCCAAAAGCGTTTTCCCGACCCCCGTAGGTCCTATCAAAAGAACGTTGCTCTTCTGGAGCTCCACATCCTCGGGGCCCGTCTTCACCACCAGGCGTTTGTAATGGTTGTGGACCGCGACCGACAGGATACGCTTCGAACGTTCCTGGCCGATCACATACTCATCGAGGATGTCCTTGATCTCGGCGGGCTTGGGAACAACCAGCTTTCCCTTGGGGACTGTCCCACCACTTTTGGCATCGCCTTTGTCCTCTTCCTTAAGGATGTCATTACAAAGGGCGATGCACTCGTTGCAGATATAGACCGTTGGACCCGCCACGAGCTTCTTCACCTCCTCTTGCGTTTTTCCGCAGAAGGAGCACCGAAGAAACGAATTTTTATCCCGCTCGCCCGCCATGGAAACCCCTTATTTCTTCTTGATGTCCGGCCGCTTGGTCAGGATCTCGTCCACCAGACCGTAATCCTTGGCCTCTTGGGCCGACAGGAAGTAATCCCGTTCCACATCCTCAGCCACTTTCTCAATCGGCTTACCCGTGTGATGCGCGAGGATCTTGTTCAGATTCTCCCGCATCTTGAGGATCTCCTTGGCCTGGATCTCGATGTCCGTGGCCTGGCCCTGGGCGCCGCCCGAGGGTTGGTGGATCATGATGCGCGAATTGGGCAAGGCGTAGCGCTTGCCCTTGGCCCCGGCGGCCAAAAGGACCGCCCCCATACTGGCGGCCTGGCCCACGCAAATGGTGGAGACCGGCGCCTTCATGAACTGAATGGTGTCATAGATGGCCAAACCCGAGGTGACCACACCGCCTGGGCTGTTCACGTAGATATTGATGTCCTTGTCCGGGTCCTCGGACTCCAGGAAAAGGAGCTGGGCGATGATGGTGTTGGCCACGTCGTCATTGATGGGGGTCCCCAAAATGACGATGCGGTCCTTCAAAAGACGGGAATAGATGTCATAGGACCTTTCCCCGCGGTTGGTCTGCTCGACGACGATCGGAATCAAAGCCATGGCCGCCTCCTAGTTATTTTCAGGCATTCGTAATCTTGGACTGGGCGATCAAAAAATCCAGGGTCTTCTCGTAGCGGATCCAATCTTTTATCCCCTCGATATTCCCCTGTTGTTGCAGGTAACGCTTGACCACATCGGCCGGCTGGTTGGCACCCTGGGCGATCTTGGCGTAATAGGCGTCCAAATCGGCCTCCTGGGCCTCGATCTTCTCGGCGGCGGTGATCCGTTCCACGATCAAGGCCATATGGACGTTCTTCTGTGCGATCGGCTTCAGGTCGTCGACCAGTTTTTTCTTCTGTTCATCGGGCAACTTGCCGGCGTCGATCCCCTGGCCGCGAAGACGCTCCACCCCTTGCTGGACCAGCCGCTGTTGTTCCATCAACACCAGCGAGTGCGGGATATCGAATGGTGTATCCTTAATCAGGATCTCCCCGATCTGCTCGACCAGTTTTGAACGCTGGGCCGCTTCTTTGCCGGCTTTCAACTGGGCCTCGAGCTTTTCCCGCAATTCCTTGACGGTCTCCGCCTTGCCCATGTCCTTGGCGAATTCATTGTCCACCACCGGCAGTTTCTTCTCCTTGATCTCATGGAGGGCAATGGTGAAGTCCGCCGTTTTCCCGGCCACATCCGGCTTCCCATAATCCTTCGGAAAGGAGACTTTGAAGGTCTTGGTCTCCCCCTTTTTCACGCCGATCAGGTTGTCCTCGAAATCCTTCAAAAGGCCTTGAGAACCCAAAAGGACCGGGTAATGGTTGGCCTTGCCGCCCTCAAAGGATTTCCCGTCGATCTTTCCCTCGAAATCGACCACGACCAGGTCATCGGTCTTGGACGCTCGGTCCTCGATGGGCACGAACTGGGCCAACTGCTCGCGAAGACCTTCCAGGGCCTTATCCACTTCTTCCTCGGTGACGGCGGTGCTTTCCTTCTTGAGTTTGAGTCCCTTGTAATCCTTGAGCTTGAAGTCGGGTTTGATCTCGACGGTGGCGACGAACTTCAACGCCGCCCCTTCCTCGAACTGGAGGTGGGTGATCTGGGGCTGGGCGACCGGTTCGATCTTCTTATCGACCAGGATGGTCCGGAAGATCTCGGGCAATTCATGATGGACCATCTCTTCCCGGACCGCCGACTTGTACTGTTTCTTGAGCTCGCTCAAGGGGGCTTTCCCTTTGCGGAACCCCGGCATCTTGGCCTCTTTTGAGATACGGCCATAGATAGAATCCACCTTGGTTTGAACGGTCTCGGCCGGCAACTCGACCTCGAGTTCTTTGGCGCAGCCCGAGACGTCCTTGACGTTGACTTTCACGATGGCTCCTTAAGCATTCAGAAGAATTATTTTTAGAGAGGATTGGTGCGAGGGGGGGGAGTTGAACCCCCACGGGTTACCCCGCCAGATCCTAAGTCTGGTGCGTCTGCCAATTTCGCCACCCTCGCAATCAAACGAGCGGCGACAATGTCGCCGCGTAATAAAGGAGGGGCAAAACCCAATAGGGCAAAAAAATAGGCCCAATGGCTATTTTGGGCCTACAAAAAACCCTAAAACCACCCCATCTGCCACCATATTAAAGGGGGCTACAAATAAGGTCAATTTAGATGCCCCGCGAAACCCTTTAAAAGGCTAATTCCACCCTAGCCAAGCCCGATAATGGCCTGGAAAACTATGGCCTAATCCATTTCCAGCACAGGATCCAGTCAATGCCCATGGCGCTTCCCAACCAAGTCTTTGACCTCGCCATCCTCGGGGGCGGCATCAATGGGGCCGGGATCGCCGCCCAGGCCGCCCAAGCGGGTCTATCGGTCATACTCCTGGAGAAGGACGACTTCGCCTCCGGTACTTCCAGCAAATCGACCAAGCTCATCCATGGCGGCATCCGTTACCTGGAGCAATTCCGCTTCCCCCTCGTTTTCGAGGCCCTCCACGAACGCAAACGCTTGATGGACCTGGCACCCCATCTGGTCCATTCCATGCCTTTCCTGTTGCCATGCTATGAAAAGGATGGACTGCCCCCCTGGAAGCTGCGTGCGGGACTTTGGCTCTACGACCTTCTGGCTGGCAGCACCAAGTGGGCAAGCCATCAATGGTTCACACCCGCCGAAGCCCTTCAAGAAGCCCCGGACCTGGATCCGAAAGGCTTGAAGGGATGCGGGCTTTATTTCGACGCCCAGGTCAACGACGCCCGGTTGGTCCTGGAGAACATCCTTCAGGCCGAAAAAGCCGGGGCCCAATGCTTAAGCCGTCACCAAGTGGAAAGGATCACCGAGAACACCCATGGGATCCTCCTGGAAGTGAGGAACCTGGAAGCCGGAGCCACTTTCGAGGTCCGCACCTCCCACTTGGTGAATGCTTCCGGCCCTTGGGCCAACCAAACCCAAAAAATGATCGTTCCGAACGCCCGAAACCTCGTACGCCCCACCCGGGGGACCCATATCGTCGTTCCCCAAGTCCTGACCGACCGGGCGGTCCTCATCAAATCCCAGCAGGATGACCGGGTCCTCTTCGTCATCCCATGGCGCGGTTACAGTTTGGTGGGGACCACCGACTTGGACGATCCCCATGACCCGGATCATGTTCAACCGACCGAAGAGGAGATCCAATACCTTTTAACAGAAGCCGGACGGGTTTTCCCAGGACGTTCCTGGAAGAAGGACTCGGTCCTGTCCGCTTTCGCCGGGTTAAGGCCTTTGGCCCATTCCGGCGACGGCCAGGCTTCTTCTGTTTCGCGCGAAGACAGGATCCTGAAAACCGGGCGGGTCATCACCGTGGTCGGGGGAAAACTGACCACCTATTATGCCATGGCCGGAAAGGTTCTATCGGAGGTCCTTGGTTCCCTTGGGAAGAAAAAAAAGCCTGCCCCCGAGAAACTCCCAGGCTCTCCCCAGGAACCCTGGGACTTGTTCCTCCAAAAGGCCATCCGGGATTGGCCCAAAGAATTCGGGATCGATGGGGCACAGGCACGCCACTTGGCTTCGCTCTATGGGAAGCGCGCTGAAGAGGTCCTGCTATTGGTCCAAAAAGAACCAACGCTTCTCGGGCGTTTGGCCCCCGAAAGACCCGAGATCGCCGCCCAGGTCATCTTTGCCGTCCGGAATGAAAAGGCCAGGCACCTGGAGGATGTGATGCTTCGTCGGACCGAACTGGGTTACGGTCCGTATCGTTGGGGGACCGCTTCCCGGAAGGCCTCGGATCTGATGGCCCGGGAACTTGGCTGGAATGAGGTGACAAAAAAGAACGAACTTGAGGACTACCGGAAAAAGTTGTTCCCTGCGCCCAAGCTTTAAAGGCCCTTCAGGGCCATCCCTTGCTTGTTTTCCCTCAAATTCCTAGGTTAGCATACAGCGCCTCACAGAACTTCGGAGGACTCCCATGGAAAAAGTCATCATCATCGGTTCCGGCCCCGCCGGCTATACGGCCGCGCTTTATACGTCCCGGGCCAACCTCAATCCCCTTTTGATCGACGGCCCCCAGCCGGGTGGCCAATTGACCACCACCACGGAGGTCGAGAATTTCCCCGGTTTCCCCGAAGGGATCCAAGGCCCCCAGCTGATGGAGAACATGAAACAGCAGGCGGCCCGCTTTGGGACACGCTATAAGACCGGCTTTGTCACCAAGGTCGACCTTTCCAAGCGCCCCTTCAAGCTCTGGGTGGACGAGACCGAGCTCATCGAGGCGGAATCCATCATCATCGCCACCGGCGCATCGGCCAAATACGGAGGCGTTCCCCGGGAACTGGAATTCATCGGCCGCGGCGTATCGGCATGCGCCACTTGCGACGGTTTTTTCTTCAAGAACCAGGAGATCGCGGTGGTGGGCGGCGGGGATTCGGCGATGGAAGAGGCCAATTTCCTGACCAAGTTCGGAAAGACCGTCACCATCATCCACCGACGGGAGGAGTTCCGGGCTTCCAAGATCATGTTGGAACGGGCCAAGGCCAATCCCAAGATCCAATGGGCCACTAATACCGTTATTACCGAGTTGGTCGGGGATAAGGTCCTTGAAGCCATCAAGACCAAGAATGTGAAGACCGGCGAGGAAAAACAGATGCCCGTGACCGGGCTCTTTTTCGCCATCGGCCACACTCCCAACACCGCCATCTTCAAGGGGCAATTGGACATGGACGAGGTGGGTTATCTGAAGCTTCCCCATCCGCCCAAGACCATCACCAACATCGAAGGCGTCTTCGCCGCCGGGGACGTCGCCGACCACTACTACCGCCAGGCCATCTCGGCCGCGGGCATGGGTTGCATGGCAGCCATTGAAGCCGAACGGTGGCTTTCCGAACAGGGAAAGTAACTTCCCGGCCATCACCCCAACGAGATCTGTTTCAAATACTGGGTATCGATATCCACGCAAAGGATGAACATTCCCTCCTCCGCGTTCTTGAAGATCCGGGCAAAGGTCATGCTGGTCCTTCCAGTGACCATCGACAGATAGGGTTCACTGATGAACGTGGCCTTCTTCAAACCTCCGTCCACTAGCATGAAAAAATAATCCTTCATGGTATGGTCCGTTCCAACGGGCGAAGGCTGGAACAAAAGACGGTTCTTGGGCTTTTCTTCCAATGTCCCGAAGACCGTCTCGGTCACCTGGATGCCCTTTTCATCGATCACATAGAGACATTCCACGAGCGGGAAATAATGGACCATTTGGGATAGAACTTGGTCGAACAAATGGGCCGGATTTTTGGAAAGCTCCATTTGGATCTCTCGCGTCATCAACTCGTACTTCCTCAGATTGAATCTCTTGACATTGTGGTCCTGGAGTATTTTTTCTTTATAGCGGGCCGAGACGAACTCCATCCGTTCGCGGGGACCCGACTCGTCCTGGCCGATCAAAGGTGCGGGCCGGGCGAAATGATAGCCTTGGACCAGGTCCACGCCCGCCTCCATCAAGTAAAGTGCTTCCTCCTGGGTCTCGATCCCTTCGGCCAGGATCAAGGAGCCGGTCTTATGGGCCAACGTGATCAGGGCCCGGAAGACCTGCTGTTTGTGGAAATCTTCCTGGATACCATGGACCAGATAGCGATCGATCTTCAGGATGTCGGGCTTCAGGAGGGCGATGCGGTTCAGGTTGGAATGGCCCGCGCCTACATCGTCCAGCGCGATCAAGAATCCATAACTGCGGTGGGCTTGGATGAACTTTTTCAGGTCCGCCGTCTCCTGGACCTTGGACTCGATGATCTCCAAAGCGACCTGCTGGGGATCCAAGCCGATGGCCGTGACCTGGTCGATCAGTTTGCGCGATCCGACCACGCCCTGGTCCAGGACGGAAGACTCGAAATTCAAGGAAAGGAAACGGTCCCGTGGCGCGGTCTTGGATTCCCCCAGGAATCCTTCCATGACCTTCCGGCGGCAGAGCCTGTCCAATTCCAGGGTCTTGTGGCTCCGGTAGGCCTCATGGAAAAGATCCACCGGTGGAATGAGGCTGCCCTCCTTGGGATGGATCCCGCGGATCAACCCTTCGTAACCGACGACCACTTTTTTTCGGACCGAAAGGATCGGTTGGAACTCCACTCCCAGGGTTTCCCCGGCCAGCACCTCGTCCAGCTCAAAGGAACTCGCCACCCTCCCCTCCTTGAGGACGACATCGCCCCAATAGAACCAATTATCGTGCCAATAGGATCGATGGATTCATTGGGATTGCGCAGTCCCGAGCCCTTGTTGAAAAACACTTATGGAGGAAGTGGACAAAAACGTTCGCGAATGAAAAGAAACAACGGCCTAACAAAGAACGGCCCATCAGGCGGGCTGGGCCGGGATCAGATCTCCATCACGACGGGCAGGACCACGGGCCGACGATTGGATTTTTGGGAAAAGAATTTTTGCAGCGATTTCCGCATGGTCTCCTTCACCGTGGACCAATCGGTCACCTTGTCCCGGACCTCCGACTCCAGCCGGTGGCGGATCAGCTCTTTGGCCTCGTTCATCAGCTCATCCGAAAGGCTCTCCGAGAACCCACGGGTGACCAGGTCCGGGCCTCCCACGATCTTGCCCTTGGCGGGATCGACCGTGATCAAGGCCACCACCACGCCGTCCTGGGACAAGTGAAGTCGGTCCCGGAGCACCACTTCTCCCACATCCTCCATGCTCTTCCCATCCACCAGGATGGTTCCACCGGAGAATTCCTTCTCGATGCGGACATCCGCCTCCTCGAAGATCAACCTTTCCCCATTCTCCAGAACAATGGTGTTATGGGGATCCACCCCCACCGACTCGGCGAGCCGGGCATGTAGGACCAAATGGCGGTATTCGCCATGCACCGGGATGAAATACTTGGGTTTCACCAGGGAGACCATCAGTTTCTGTTCTTCCCGGCAAGCGTGCCCTGAAACATGGATCTCGGAGACCGACTCATAGAGGACCTCGGCCCCTCGGCGGTAAAGGAGGTTGATGATATTGGAAATGGCCCGTTCGTTGCCCGGGATGGTCCGAGCCGATAAAAGGACCATATCATCCGGTTGGATGGCCATGAATTTGTGATCCCCCATGGCCATTTTGGCGACACTGCTCATGGGCTCCCCTTGGCTTCCGGTGGTCACGACGACGATCTGCTTGGGATCCACACCTTTGAGGTTCTCCGGGGATATCAACATGTTGGAAGGGACGTTCATGAAACCGAGTTCCCGTGCCACGTTGGTGTTCCGGATCATGCTGCGGCCCATGATGCAGACCTTCCGGCCGATCTTCTTGGCCGAATCGATGGCCTGTTGGACGCGGTGGATATTGCTGGCGAAACAGGCCACGATGATGCGCCCCTTGGCCTTCGGGAAGATGCGGTCGAATTCCTCGCCCACGACCCGTTCCGACAAGGTGTAGCCTTCCCGTTCCACGTTGGTCGAGTCGGAAAAGAGGGCCAGAACACCCTTCGATCCATAGTCGGCGAATCGGTTCAGATCGATGGGGATCCCGTCGATCGGGGTCGGATCGATCTTGAAATCCCCCGTATGGACGACCACCCCCGCCGGGGTGGTGAAGGCGATGCCGCAGGCGTCCACGATACTGTGGGTCACGCGGATGAACTCGATGCCGAAAGGACCGACCTGGAAAGGCACCTTCGGATCCACTTCCACGAAGGTCGGCGCCTCCTTGAGCTTGAACTCGGACAACTTCCCCTTCACAAAACCCAGGGTCAACTTGGTGCCGTAAATGGGAACGTTCAGCTTTTGGAGAAGATAAGGGACCGCCCCGATATGATCCTCATGGCCATGAGTGAGGAGGATGGCCTTGAGCCATCCCGGTTTCTCCGCAAGGAAATTGAAATCCGGAATGATGTAATCAACACCTGGATGCAGATCGTCCGGGAACATCAGCCCCGCATCGATCATCACCGCTTCTCCATCGTAATCCAACAACGCCATGTTCTTGCCGATTTCCCCAAGGCCTCCCAAGGGGATGAAGGATAATTTTCCCATTTTCGCTTTCTTTGAAAGTTCTGTTTTTAAAGGTTTCTTTGGGCGCGGCCTTGATCAGCGGTTCCCGAAATTATCGTCGAGGTCCTGGCCCCCACGCCCCGAAGGCCCCTTCTTCCTATAACCACCGTCGTTCCACCCACCCTGGTCCCGTTTGAAACGGTTATCCCGTCGGTCCTGACGGTCGTTACGGTGTTCGCTCCGGCCTCCCAATTCACGCCCACTCCCTTGGACACCTCCCCAACGGTTCCCGCCACCACCGCCGCCATTGCTCCAATGATCGTTGGGCCGGGCGGGACGCGGTTTGAAGCCTCCTCCGTTGCCCCCGTTGTTGCCCTTGGACGGGGGACGCCGGTCCTCCATGGGCCGGGCTTCCTTCACCACGATGGTCCGGCTTCCCAAGTTGCTCCCGTTGAACTTCTGGATGGCCGCTTCCGCCTCAAGGGCGGTGGCCATCTCCACGAAGCCGAACCCCCGGGACCGACCGGTGGCGCGATCCACGATGATCTTGGCGTTCTCCACCCGCCCACAAGCGGTGAAAAGCTCGCTCAATTGGCTTTCGGTGGTCTCGAAGGGAAGGCTGCCGACATAGATCTTATGGCCCATCTTGTCCCTTTAGGGTCCCGGACCCAGGAAAGGGCCCGGGAAGAAGCCGAACGTTCAGGCCTTCTTGAGGAAGACCTGGCAAAAATCGTTCGACAGATATTTGGCTTTGAACTCCTCCATCTCGGCCATCTTGGCGAAAGACCTTTGGAGGATATATTCGGGGTCCATGCCGACTTGGTCCCCATACTTCTTGAGGTTCCGCACCTCATAGACTGCCAATCGGACGAAGGCCTTCCACCAGATCTTGAGGAAGAAGGTCTTGAGGGTTCCGGAATGGTCCATCAAGGTCTGGACGCCCATCTTGGTCCCGGCAATATGGCGGGATTCATCCTTTAATTGCAGACGGACCATTTCCTTGCCGATGGGATCGATGGTATCGAGTTCCAAGGTCTTTTGGAAAATGGCGCCCGCCAGGGTCTCGGTGAAGTAGGTGGCCAGGATCCAGCGTTCGACCTTGACCGGTCCCGAGGTCGACAAGAACACGATCCAGTCGAAGGCCTTTTGCTTGGCCGGAGGGGAGTTCAAGCGGTGGAGATATTTCTTGAACACAAAGAGGTGCTTGGCCTCATCCGCGCATTGAGTGGAATAATAGGTGACCATCTCGTTGATCCGGAACATATGGGCGGCCTTGTTCATGAGCCGCTGGATGATCTCCAGCCCTTGCCATTCGCCCTCGTAAAAATAATGAAGGATATTGATCCATCCTTCCTTGATGGCTCCCAATTCGATGGGCTGGTTCCAATTGATCGCCGTTTCCGGGTCCCAATTGGCCGCAAAGGCCATCCGCGATAGTCCATCCCAGGTCTTGGCGTTGGGCTTTTCCAGGATGTCCGACTTCGGTTCCTCGGATTGGACAACGGGGGCTTCCATGACTTGTGGCATAAAGGCTTGACCTCTTCTCTTTGGTTTATTGAGCTACGCTCTTCGCCCACACCATATCGATCTGGACCGGGACTTCATCCTCGACAGGCATGGTCAATAAGCTGGGTGGTTTGATCCCATAAGCCTTCAAGCTCAGGGAAAGTCGGCCGATCACTCGGACACTTTGGGATGTCCATTCCTTCGTTTCCAAACGGACCCCCGGGTATTCCACGGTACGACCCGCGAACTTGACCGATAGGTCGGCCAGAAGGACGTTGGGATGAAGGGAAATGTCCAACTTTTTCAACCGGATCCGGACCTCGATCAAGGGATGGTCCCCGGCCCGGGTGACTTCCAACATATGCAGGTCCCTGTTCTCGTCCCCCGAATCGAAACTTTTGACGGGGACCGCCACCAGGAACTCCCCATGGCCGCCATAGGATACACCTTTTCCACGGGCCGATGCAGTTTTTCCATGGACCACATGTAAAGGGTGTGTAACCACATAGGAAACCTGGGATTTCTCAAGTTTCCAAAGGACTTTCGGTTCCGCCGGGGCCGCCAAAGCCGGAAGGAGGATGGCCAGGGCCAGGAAAGCCGGGATCCCTTTCATGATCAAAAGGTCATGACGGTCAAGGAGGTCATATAGGAAGCCCAGAGGGTGGTCGCCATCACACCATGGACCTCTCCCAGGCTACCGATGGGTTGATGGTTCGCGATACGGTCATTGACCATGTCCCCCACCAAAGGGGCCAGGATCATCAAGGGCAAATGGATCCAGGACAAGGCCTCATGGACCTCCGTATTCCCTGTGGGTTTCAAACCCTTTGGCTTGGGGGCCAGGATCTCGAACATCGCGGTGGTCCCGTAGAGCGCAACGGTGGCGAGCCCCAAAGTGGTGTGGAGGGTGGTGTCCGAACTTCCACGCTCGACATCCGATGCCGTGGTGAGTCCAAGGATCATCTGGGCCGTCATGGGGATCGCAGTGATCAACCCCAAGGTTTGGTGGATGCGGAGCATATCCGAACGGGTTTCCAGGTCCTTTTGGAACTGGGGATCGGCCTGGGTCTCCTCCTTCGAAAAACCAAGGTCGTCCACGGACAGCTCGGAGCTTTCCGGGGCTTTGGCATAAAGATGCAGGTCCAAATTGGGATCGTCCGCCCACAAGGTAGGCCCCAGGAACATGGTCCAAAGAACGACCAGGATCGAGAGCTTGTCCATTATTTTCCTCCAGGACATCCTATTTTGACGCGGGCGTTGGTGTTGCTGGCATCGTTAAAGAGTCCATGTTCAAAAGGGTCTTTTCGTCCTCTGCGGGCTTGGGAAGGATCTCCTCTTCACCATGGGCAAATCGATTGTAACGCTGGACCGCGTTGAAACGATCGGCCTTAGCGTCCGCGGCAAAGATGTTCCCCAGACTGAAAGAAAAAACCCCTCCGGCACCCACACCCCAAAAGATGTCCCGTTGGTCCCCGGTGGTCCTAAGGACTCCCACCACCCCGGTCACGACCGCGGCTATCCCGATCCAATGGAAGATCTCCCCCATTCCCGCCGCATTCCCCTCAGCCTGGATCAGGCGATCGGCCTCATGGTCGCGCAATGGGTCGATCAGGGTCTTGAACTGTTCGCGGGTATAAAGGTCCTCACCATCCCGTGAATAAAGAACACCCAACAGGGGGTCGGCCCGCATCAGGATGGGTTTCAGGACGATCGGCGAAGGACTGGCCGTTGGGGTCGCTGTTTGTGCCCTTGGTCCGGAAAGAACTCCCAGGAAAAGGACGAGGAAAGCTCGGAAGGATCGGTGCATACCCCTAAAGGATACCAAAGGGCGGATCGGCAATCCAACAAGCTAAAATCAGTGCCGGACCAGGATAGGAACGACCTGCTTTTGGACCATCCGGCCTTGGGGATCCACCAGATCCACGGCGGCGTAATAAATACCGCTGGCCAGGCCGGAAGCATCCACAGGGGCTTGTTTCGAGCCCGGTGTCCCCGTCACCGGCGCCTTCACCAATTCCCCGGCGATGTCGTAGAGCCGGATGGTCAAGGTATAGGCCACCGTTGAATCGACCAGGACAGTGGTTTGCTCCGTCCCGCCCACGAGGACGTTCGGCGCCGCCCGGACCACCCCGTCCGCCAAGGAATGCCCACCCCTTTGGACCACGACCGTCTTCGAGACCACTTCCTCCCCGCCGCTTCCATCGATCCAATGGACCTCGATCTGGTAAGCCCCATTGGTCACCATGGCTCCCGAGTCGCCCCTTCCGTCCCAAACCAGTTGGGTCCCGTTCAAGGTCAGGGTCACGCTGGCATTCCCGCCCGCGGTCGGCGTCCCCGGTTCGGGTGCCAGCAAACTCCCGGACAATAGGACGTTCCCAAGGGGCGCATTCCCCGGGTCATCCACCAGGGCATAGAGGTGTCGGATCACTTCCCCCGCTTCGTTATAGACGTTCACCTGGATCTTCGCGATCCCACGGCTCACCGTGACCAATTGGGACACATTGGTCACGACCCCGTATTGGTCCGTACTGGAGACTTGCAGGTGGTAGATGCCATTGACGACCGGATCCCCCTTCTGGTTCGTCGCGTCCCAGGCGGTCAAGGTCTGCCCCGCCACTTCCACATAGGTCTGGCCTCCGAGCGTCGTGATGGCCGCATTGGAAACGTCGAAATCCTTGATCTGTTGGGAAAGCTCATTGACCCACACCTCTTTTACCAATTCCCCCGCCTCGTTATAAACGGAGACCTTGACCTGGAAGTTGGATGCGATGACCACGTCCACCGAAGCCTTTTGGGGACCAGGTCCCCCTGAGTAGGTCAGTTCGGCGTTGTTCGTCAGGATCGTTCCGCCCGGCAGGAGGGGCGCGATCTTGGCCTGGTAAGTGATCGTGACGGGACCGACCGGGAGGGCCGGGAAGGTCCATTGGAGGTCGCTCCCCGAACTCGAGGCCGTCCCGCCAAAGGGCGTCAGGAGGAAACCAAAGAAGGTCTCGTGGGCGGGCAATCGGTCCACAACGGTCACGGCCCAGGCTTGGGATTGGGTCACGTTCAACACCAAGCTGTAGGTCAGCAAGTCGTCCGAGCTTGCCGAAGTTTCCGAGACACGTTTGGAAATGGTCACGCCCGGGACCGGGGTCCAAGTGGGGGTGTCGGTTCCGGTCCAAGTCGCCGTAGCTGTCCAGGTCGCCGTCCAAGTGAAGGTCGGGGTGGGACTATGGGTCGCGGTCGGGCTAGGGGTCGGGGTCCGGGTGGAGGTCGGGGTAAAGGTATCCGTCGGAGTGGCGGTGGGAGTCCGGGTATTGGTCGCGGTCGGGGTATTGGTAGGTGTGCGGGTGTTGGTGAAGGTGAAGGTATCGGTAGCCGTGAAGGTGTTGGTCGGGGTGTTGGTGGGCGTAAAGGTGAAGGTCACCGTCGGCGTATTGGTCGGGGTCTTGGTGTTGGT
>DASZRK010000059.1 GCA_035549195.1 bacterium | reverse complement strand
TCCAGGTCCGGGTGGCGGTATGGGTGGCGGTGTTCGCCAGGGTGGCGGTAGGCGTACCCGTGGGGCTGTTGGTCGGGGTGGAGCTGGGAGTCGGGGTCGCGGTGAGGGTCGGGGTGTTGGTGCGGGTGGCGGTAGCAGTGGGAGTGAAGGTGGCGGTCCGGGTCGGCGTGCTGCTGGCCGTCGCGGTGGGGGTGTTGGCCACCGTATTGGTCGGGCTGGGGGTCGGGGTCGAACTTGGGGTGGAGGTGAAGGTATTGGTGCGGGTCGGCGTGACGGTGGGCGTATCGGTGGGGGTATTGGTGAAGGTCCGGGTCGGGGTCGGCGTGGCCTGGCAGGCGAAATAAAGGTTGTCGATCGTGAAGTCATAGGCCCCGGTCCAGGCCGGGGTGAAGAAAAGCTGGAAGAGCTGGGTCGTGTCCAGGGTGGTCACGGGACCGTAGACATAGCTCATCTGGCTGAAGAAGGCGGTCACATGGATCTCGGACCCGACCGAGGGGACCACATAAGGATACTCAAACCCGGAAGTCTGCCCGTTGGTGGGCACCGCGCCGATCAAAAGGGTGGTCGGGCCGGAGGCGTTGCCCACGTTCACCTTCAAGGTGAAGACGAAGGCGTTCTGCCCTTTTGTTTGGGCGTTGTAGCTGGGCGTCCCGGACCCCAGGGGGACCAGGACCGAGGGGCCATAGCAGGTGCCCTGGGTCCCCACATTTCCGTAAAGGCGGGCCGCGTAGACCGACCCTTCCAGACCCGGGCTGCTGACGGCCCAGGGGCTGGGGTTCATGGTGGTCAGGCAGCCGGTGCCGCCCGCGCTGGCGGAGGTCCAGCCCAACAGGCTGTCCTGGGTGCTGCCGCTCTCGAAATCGGCGATCTTGGTCCCGCAACCCGGCGTGGCCGTCGCGGTGGCCGTGGGCGAACCCGCTCCCCCGCCGATGGTCAGGCAGGAGGCGCCCCCGCCGATCACGTTCCAGATGCTGGTCATCATGGAGTTGGCGCTGGTGGGAAGTCCCTGGCCCAGGTCCCAGATGGCGATGCCCTTCATGCCCTTGGTCCCCATGGCCCAGTTCATCTTGTCGCAGAAGGATTGGGCGGTGTCCATGCCGTAGGTCTTGCCGCCATAGGTGTAGGGGCACTCGTCCTTGGTGGCGTCATAGGAACCGGCGGTGCCCGAGGAGAAGACCGCGGCCGAGGGGGCCGTTCCGTTGCCGTTGGCGGTCCCCGTACGGCCGTAGAAGGGCATGCCCAGGATCATCTTGCCGTAGGGGACGTTCCCCGCGTTGGTGTTGTACCAGTTGGCCACCTGGGAGATGCAGAGCTGGTATTGGTTGCCCGCGCAGTTGGTGAAGAGACCGGAGGCGTTCAAGGGGCCCTGGTAATCCCCCGTGGTGGCGTTGGCGGCGTTGAGGTCGTAACCGCTCAGGGTGAACCAGTCGATCAGGTTGTTGAGGGTGGTGAAGCTGTAGCCGCAGACGTCGTAACCGGGGGAAAGGTACATGGAAAGCCCCATGTTGCTCTCGATGGAGGAGAACTTGCCCGAGGGCGCGAGCCCCGGGGTGATGCCGTTGAGATTGGTGCGGATCTGCTGGATGAGGGCGTTGAAGACGGTGGAGCTGGAGGGGAATTCCCAGTCCACGTCGATGCCGTCGAAGGTCACCCCGTTATGGTGGACCAGGGCGGTGATGCTGTTGGCGAGGGTCTGGGCGTTCCCGGTCGAGGTGGGCCAGGTGTTCCCTGTGGCGCCGCCCACCGACAGGTAACAGCGGACGTTGTGGGCGTGGGCCTGGTTGACCAGGGCGGCGGAGATGTTGCTCGGATCGCTGAAGGCGGCGGTGGTGTTGTTCACGGTGGCGAAGGCGAAATAAACGTGGGTGAGACTCGACCAAGGGATGTCGGTGGCGAAGTTGGTGGTGAAGCTATAAGCGCCGTTCGAGTTCCAGCCGGGGGCGTAGCCCACCACGATGTAGTTCGGGGAGGCCAAGAGGGCTTGCGGGGCCAGCAGGCCCAGCATCAGGAGGTAAAAGGAACCCAGTTTTGTTTTCATGTTAAACCTTGTTCACGGAGTGAAGCCCTTGCTCGGCGTCTTCAAACGTTTTTCGCAGGGGCCCGGTTTAAATCACCTGAAAAATACACCGACCCTGAGGGGGTCCATATAAGGCGTTTGCCCTTTTCATATCAGGCAACCGCCATTTTTCGGCTCCCTTAAGGGTAGAAGTAGATGTCGTCCAAATGGACCACCACCGGACCCGCCGGCCCCACCATGTCGAAGAAGACCTGGACGATGCCGGTCTGGGTCCAAGGCGCCGCCCCTTGGTTGAAGACCCAAGGCGAGGGCGGGGTCGGGGACCCGATAGGGACCAGGAAATTGTGCCATTGCCCATCCCCCGGAACGGCCAGGTTGATCCCGGGGTTCAGGATCTGGGGCAGGCAGGAGGACTGGCAGATGTAAAGATTGGCGATGGTGACCGGGCCTGTGGCGCTCACCCAGAAACTGTAATAGCCCGTGGCCGCGCTGGCATTGATGGTGCCGCCCCAGGTGGACCAACTGGCGATGCCCACCTCGGCCAGGTCGCCGGACGCGTCGAAGTCGATGGAGCATTCCATGCTATGGGTTCCCGACAGGGCCTGGGCGGTGGTGCAGGTCACTCCCTCGGTGGTGGTCCCTTGGACGTAACTGCTGGCCAACCAGCCGGGCGCGGCCGCGTCGCTATAGCAGCACTCCGCGCCGCCCGAATCGAAGCTCTCGTACATGACCGCGCTCGAGGGCGTCGGGGTGGCACCTCCCCCTCCCCCGGTCGTCGCCGTGGCGGTGGGGGTGTGGGTGGGAGTGGAGGTCGAGGTGAAGGTGGGGGTCGCCGTGGGGGGAGGCGGCGGGGTCAGGGCCGCCATTTCACGGGAACAGCCCGAGTGGAAAAGGGCTCCGGTCAGGATGGTGGTGCTCAAAATGAACAAGGTGCGGCGCATGGAACCCTCCACGATCTTTCAGGATCGCCGGAAGGATAGCGCTGGGTCCAAAAGGACAATAACGACCTTTTGTCCAACTTATGTTAAACTTCTATCAAATAATTAATTATTCCCAATTACTAATGAAACCCAACAATCATCCAACTGTTCTGATAACCCACATATAGCGTATTTAATCCATCCCAAGCAACAGACCACGGTGTAAAGCCAATGCCAGACCCAAAAGTATCAATGTTCACCCCTGAAGAATCAAACACATAGATCAGGTTATCCGACATGTTCGGGGCATAAACTTTCCCAACGCTATCCACCGCTACATCGTTGGGGCCGAATGCTCCAGAAATCATAAATGTCGTAAGTAGAGTCCCCGATGTGTTCATTTTAAATAGAGCATTAGCTCCAGGATCCGCAACGTAGATATTTTCCGAGGAATCAAGGCAGATATTCGCCGGGCGATTGAAATCTATCGACGCTCCAAGCTTGGTTTGATATGAAAAAGTGGGACTGGAAGGAGTGCCCCCTATGGCATAAACAAAGACACTATTAGCGTCTAAGAGGATATTCCTTTGCGCAACATAAACTGTTGTCCCTGAAGAGTTAATTACAGCTCCCACAGGTTGGACAGATGAAAGAAATTCCGCTTGGCCAAAAGAAGTCAGATAACTACCCGAACTATCAAAAACAGCAACAAAATGCTTATTAGGAAATGTTACGTAGACATTGCCGGTCGTTGGATCAATAGCATTCCCTTCCGGCGAAAGAAATGATGTAGTTGGCCCGGATCCATAAACGGACACCGGGGCCCCTTGGAGAATCCCGCCAACACTCCATTCCTGCAAATTGTTTCTCACTAAATCCGTCACCCAAAGAAATCCACCCAAATAACGAACGCACTCTATAGCCGTGAAGTGACTGGAATCGCCAATGGTTACATAAGAATTTAAGATAGGTGTTGGGGTTGGCGTAAAAGTTACACTCGGCACGCTCGTCACTGTCGAAGTCATCGTCCCGGTGGAAGAAGCAGTTGCAGTCGCAGTTAGAGTAAAGGACAAGGTTGGGGTTAAAGTAGAGGTCGCTGTACCGGTCATAGTCGAACTAGGCGTTGGGGTATCTGTAACAGTTAAAGTCTGAGTAACTGTCCGAGTCGCCGTCGGAGACGCGATATTGAAATCAGAAGGGTTTTCAGGATTCGAACTCTTGCAAGCGTGAAAACAAAAAACACTTGAAACACCTAAAATAAAAAATAATTTTTTATTCAATCAAAAACACCTCTAAAAGATTACCCGCCAAGACATTTTCCTTCACCGCTCATATTTTGAAAGTTCATTTTAACCTATTTGTCCACTCCCTACTCATTGGGACCAGGCAAACATAAGTACTTATCCTCTTGAGGCCATCCATCATGGCCACCCTATCCCCCTGAAATTCAAGCTCTAGAACAATGGGGGCGGGTTTCTATTTTATACTTTAGACATAGCTGTTCGCCGCCATTCCTGAATCAACCCCTCATACTCCCCGATCAATCGTCCATTGATGATGGGCCACTCATATTCAGCGGCGGTCTTGAGGGCGCCCTTTCCCAGCTTTTTCCGCAGTGCTGGGGCATCCAGGCACTTTCGCATCCAGAGGGCCAGGTCCTTCGGGTCCCGGGGTTTCGCCAGGAACCCATCCTTCCCATGGTGGACCAGGTCCGCCGAGCCCCCCTGTTTGACCCCAATGACCGGAAGGCCCGAGGCATAGGCCTCCAGGATGACATTGCCGAAGGTCTCGGTCGTGGAGGGGAAGACGAAGAGGTCCGACGAGGCGTAAAGTTCGGCCAAGGGCCGGCCCTGGATGAACCCGAAGAAATGGTCCTTGGGGAAATGGGATTCCAACGTCGCCCGGTAGGGTCCATCCCCGGCGAAGGCCAGTTGGAATTGATAGCCTCTGCGGCGCAGGTCCAGGGCCGCTTCCACCAGGTCCCCCAGGTCCTTCTCGGCCACCAGGCGTCCCACGAACAGAAGCAGGGGTTGCCTCCCCACCTTCAGCTTCCGCCGTAAAGCTTCGCTCCGGAATTTCGGGGAGAACTTCCTTCCGTTGATGCCCCGGGGCCAAAGCTTGACCCCGTGGAATCCCCTTTCCTGGAGCTCCCGGGCGGTCCCCGGGGTAGGGGCGAAGGTCAGTTCGCTCCGGTTATGGAACCAGCGCATGTAATTCCACCCCATCCCCATGGCCCAGCGGTAGCCGTAATAGGGGAAATAATCCACGAAATGGGTGTGGTAACTGACGACCGAGGGGATCTTCTTTCGGTGGGCGTAATTCTGGCCATAAAGGGAGATGGGGGTCGGCGCGGCCACTTGGATCAGGTCCGGTTCGAACCGGTCCATGGCCTTTTCCAGCTCAAAGACCGGCGGGATCCCGATCCGGTAATAGCGGTAGAGCGGAAAAGGGACCGAGGCCACCCGGATGAACCTTCCCCGCCAGGGCTCTTTCTCCTTGGGGGCGAAGGGGGAAACAAAAAGGAAGTCGATCTTCCGGTCGTTCAGGGTCTCGGCGAGGCGGGTGTAGGTGCGGGCCACCCCGTCGGTCTGCGGGGGGATGCTCTCGGTGAAGATGGCGACTTTCAGGGTCCACTCCCGAACAAGGTTGGCACAGGCTATCCGACCCTTGCCGGGAGACAGGTAACGCGGTTGTTAAATCAAGGAAAACTCAGTTAACGCAACACCAACAACTTCAGGACCCAATGCTTACCCTTGGACTCCACACCCAGGTAATAGAGGCCGTTGGCCACTTTCGGAAGGAAGAGGGTCATGTGTTCGTTCCCCGTTCCGCTGACGGTCACCTGGTCGCTCCAGACCATGCGGAAGGCGCTGGTCCAAAGCCGCAGATGGACCTCGGACCCGGGAGGCAGAGCGATCCCCAAGGAAAGGGGAGAGTCCCCGTCCCACGGGTTCGGGTAAAGGACCGGCGCCGGGATGGGTGTGGGGGTCGAGGTCCAGGAAGCAGTGGCCGTGGATGTCCAGGTCCTGGTGGCCGATGCGGTCCAGGTAGGGGTGAAGGTCGGCGTGGAACTGGGGGTGGGCGTCCGGGTGAAGGTGAATGTCGAGGTCGGGGTCCAAGAGCTGGTGGCGGTCAGGGTCGGCGTAACCGTGGGGGTAGGGGTATAGGTGAAGGTCCCGGTCAAGGTCCAGGTATGGGTGGACGTGGGGGTCAAGCTAGAGGTCGGAGTTGAACTGGAGGTGGGCGTGAAAGAATGGATCGTGGTGGGAGTCCCCGTTGGCGAAAAGGTGTATGTCCCCGTTGCCGTGCCCGTGAAGGTCATCGACTGGGTGGACGTCGGGGAGGGTGTCGCGGTCCCTGAAGGGGTCGAGGTCCCGGTGGCCGTGCCCGTGGCGCTCAGGACCGGGGTCATGGAAAAGGTGGAAGTTCCAGTGGAGGTGCTGGAAAAAGTCGCCGTGGCCGTCGAACTCGGCGTCGAGGACGGTAAGGTGGTCAGGGTCCAGGTCGGGGTCCTTGTGGACGTCGAGGACGCAGTCCAGCTGGGTGTATTGGATTTTGTTGGAGTGCTGGAGGGCGTTGCGCTCGCCGTGGACGACGCCGTGGAGGTGGGAGTGGATGTCCTCGATGCCGTAAAGGTGGGAGTGTTCGTCAGGCTGGGCGTCGAGGTGGGCGTTGCGGTCATGGTCCAGGTCGAGGTCCTTGTGAATGTAGAAGTCGGGGTCGAGGTTCGGGTGGACGTGAAGGTGGGCGTCGCCGGCATCGGGACGATCTGGATGGCGTCCACCTTGGCGTTATCCACGCTGGAAGGCCCCAACTGGATGGTGATCATCCCCCCCGAAGGCGCGACATTGTTGAAGACCTTGTCGTCGGCGGTGTTGGACCCGACCTCCGCGAAGATGTCGAAATTGCTCAGGACCTGGGTCCCGTTGATGGAAACGTTGAAGACCCTCTGCCCCGCCGCCGTGATGCCGCTGTAGGTCTCGGCGAACTTCAAGGTCACCTGGTAGGAACCCGCCGGGACATGGAAGGTATAGGTGAAGGGGTTGCCATAACGCTCGCTCTGGTAAAGGGTATCGTCGGTGGTCCCGTTGATCGCCGAGGCCACGGGGACCGCCGCGGTCCCGCCCGAATACTGGGTGTCCGCGACCCAGAGGTTCCCCGCCCCGTCGGTGTAGTTCGATCCACCGGCGTTCACCCGCCAGGTCGAGGCCACGATGGGCGTCGGGGTGTTCGTGGGGGTCGCGGTGGGTACCGGTGTCCCCTGCTGATAGACCCGGATGTAGTCGACGCGGTACTCCTGCGGAAAGACCGTCGTGCCGTCCGGATAGCCGGGCCATCCCCCGCCCACCGCCAGATTGAGCAACAGGAAGAAGGGCTGGTTATAGACCCAGGTGGTCCCTGCCGGGATGGAGGCCGGGGTGCGGGTGGCGTAGAGGATGTCGTCCACGTAGAAGTCCAACTGGTTGACCTGCCAGTTCACCGCGAAGGTGTGGTAGCCGTCCTTGAACTTGGCTCCGCCGGGCAGGGTGTAGGTGGAGGAGATGCCGGCCCCGCCCGAGTAGCCGGGCCCGTGGATGGTGCCGTGGCTGTTCCCCTGGTCGGCGGCGTTCCCGATGTTCTCCATGATGTCGATCTCGCCGCAGGTGGGCCAACCCACGGACCCGATGTTGGTCCCCAGCATCCAGAGCGCGGGCCAGATGCCCTGGCCATAGGGCAGTTTCATGCGGGCCTCGATCCAGCCGTATTGGAAGGTCTTCTTGCCCGAGGTGAGCAGGCGGGCCGAGGTATAGCCGCAGGAGCCGCCCCCGGTGTTGATGGCCTTGACGATCAGGCATTTGCCGTCGGTGCAGGCCGCGTCGCTGGCGACATAGGAGTTCTGGTTGCTGTTGGTGTAGTTCTCCCATTCAGCGTTGCCCCAACCCGAGCAACCCGTGTCGTAACCCCAGGTGGCCCCATTGGGGGAGCTGTTGTCGACCTGGTTGAACTCGTCGGACCAGGAAACGGTCCAGCCGCCGGGAACGGCCCAGGCGGCCGGGACGGACAGGAGAAAAAGGAGAATCAGGGCAAGGAAGGGCCCAAAGGAAAGGCGGGTCTTGGGGAAGGTCGATTCCATGAGGCCTCGTTCGTCGAACGATTCAAGGACCGCCCCTTCAAGGGAGGTCACAGGAATTAAAGACCAGGAAGGGCAAAAGGTGGATGGACCGGATTGACCAAGGGATGGACGGAATTGACCGGGCCCGGACCTGGAAAAACCGGGATTCGGCCGCCGATCCATGGGATATCGTCAAAACCGAAGGGAGAAAGGGATCTTACCCATGTTCAAAAAGCCGACCCGCCGTGACTTTTTGCCATCGCATGCATCCCCTGCATCCGTGGCGAAACAGGCTTTTGCCTTTTCCAGCCGTTCGCCTTAGCGCCTTGCGTCCCGGCGATCCAAAGTTTCCTTTTGGGGAGGCGTTCCCGGCGGGGGTTTGAGGAAATCGGCCTGGGAATGGACGTAAAGGGTCCGGATGATGGGATTGCGTTGGGAGATCCACTCGTTGTAGGCCGATCCCTTGAACTCCTTCGGGGAGACCCCATAGACCTGCTTGAAGGTCCTGGATAAGTGGAAAGCGTCGTAGAACCCCGTGGCCTCCGCGATCTCCTTGAGCCCCAGGGAGGTCCGTCGCAGGTAATTGGCCGCCCGGTCCAACTTGGTCAGTTTGACGAACTCCAGGGGCCCCACCTGGAGGGACTTCTGGAAAAGACGGCAAAGGTTCTCCGGGGTCGTATTGGCCGCCGAAGCCAGGTCGGAAAGCCTCAAGGGTTCGGGCGGGGTCTTGGAGGTGCGGGCGCGGATGGCCTCCAAGGACCTCTCCACCGCGGCGGGAAGGGTGGAGGAGGGTTGGCCCCTCCATTGGGTCCTTCCGGTGGCGAAGGCCTGCAGGAGCAGGTCCAAGGCCGGCAGGACAAGCCTGCTCCGCAGAGGCTCCTTCTGTTCCTCGTTCTCCAGGAGGTACCCCATCAGGGGATGGAGCATGTCGTTGCCCGAGACCTTCCGGAAAAGGGGCGGCCGCGACCTCTCCAGCCAGGCCTTCCGGGCCGGGTCCAGGTCGAAATGGACATAGCCATGCACGGTCCGGCGGCGGGGGGACCATTCGTAATAATCCCGGACGCCCGCGCCCCGCAGGAAGACCATCCCCGGTCCACCGGTCAGGACCTTCTGGTCGAAGTGCAGTTGGACGTCCCCCTCCATGATCCAGATGAACTCATAGTGGCGGGAAAGACGGGGGCCGTAGGTCGCCCCCGGGGGGTCGATGGTGATGCCGGCCGTGAGGATGCGAAAGACGGGCCGGGGCTTCCAATAGCGGGTGGTCTTGGCGCTCATGCCCCATTTTCACCGATAAGAGGACGGCACTTCCAGCGCCAAGGATACCCTTATTTCTTCCGGAGGACCCAAACCTTCCGTCCCCGGGAGAAGAACCACGCCCGCAGGATGATCAAGAAAAGCACCGCCCCGATGATCGCCATGACCAGGGCGCTGAAGAATCCACCGATATGGATCCCCAATTCCCCGGCCAACCAACCGCCCAAAAGGGCCCCCACGATCCCCACGGCCGTATCCCGCACGAACCCCATCCCGTGGCCCTGGACCAAATAGCTCGAGATCGAACCGGTCAATAGGCCGACGATCAGGTACCAAACCAAGTCGTGTCCGCTCATGACGCCCCCCTTAAAAGTAATAATGAGCGCCCAATTCCCCGTAGATCCTGAAATCGGTCCGATCGGTCAGCCAGAGGACCGGCACCAATTGCAGGTAGATATCCACCGGCACGTTCTTCTTGTCGAAGATGTAGGACATCCCCACCGGCACGCGGGCCCCGAGGACCACGGGGTCATTCAATCCCAAGTCGCCCCCCACACCCACGTAAAAGGGCCATTCCCCATCGGTATCCTTCATATGGATAAGGTCGAAATCATGCCAAAGATAATCCAACTGCAGGATGGCCTCCCCCGACGGAAGCTTGACCGCCCCCTGAAAGGCATTTTCATGGTCGATCCAGACCTTCCCCGTGATACCCCAGTTACCGGGCTCTCCCACTTCCAGACCGATCCCAAAATTACCGCCATCGCGCGTGGGCCGATAGCTTGAATCCCCTTTCGAAAAAGCCGGCACTAACACCACTCCCAAGACCAACCACAAGACCAGCGAGTTTTTGGTTCGAGTCAGCATGGCCGCCTCCTTTTCCCTCACTTTCATTTAAGGAACGGGACCCGGGCTTTGGAAAGATACCGGCGGCGGAAATCGGTAGCCTCGTTTTCCTAAAAGAAGCCCTACGAAGGGGCTTTCCGTGTTGGCTTTAACGGTTTTTTGCGGTGAATAAAAAGGGAAAGATTTTCCCGATCCGGAACGAAAAAAGGTTGGCCCTTAGCGCAGAAGGAGCAATTTCAGGACGCTCCTGCCCCGGGGACTTTCCACCACCACGTAATAAAGCCCGTTGGCCAGGGGTGTTCCCGACCGGTCCTTCAATTCCAAGGAAAGGTCCGAGGTCCCCACCGGCAACCCCGGGAAGGATGCCTCCTGGACCTTCCGGAAGGCCGGGGTGAAGAACCGGACCTGGAGGCCGCCTCCGGCGGGCAGGGTGACCGCCAGGGTGATGGGCCCCGGCCCGAGAACGGGGTTCGGGAAAAGGACCGGGGCCGGGACCGGGGCCAGGGGCGTGGCGGTGGAGGTCGGGGTCGAGGTGGGGGTCGGACTATCCGTGGAGGTGAAGGAGGCCGTCGGCGTCATCGAAGCCGTGGCCGTGGGTGTCCGGGTCCAGGTGGAGGTCGCGGTGAAGACGGGCGTGTTGGACGGGGTGAAGCTGGGGGTCGCCGTGGGGGTATGGGACGGGGTGGCCGTGGGTGTTCCCGTGGGCGAATCGGTGAGGGTGGAAGTGGGCGTGTAGGAGTTCACCGGCGTGTCCGTGACCGTGGGCGAATCGGTCGGGGTCGGGGTCTCCGTCGGCGTGCCGGTCGGGGTGGCCGAAGGCGTGGCCGTAGCGCTATCGGTCGGAGTGCCGGTCGGGGTGGAGGTTCCCGTGGAGGTGGCGGTCCTGGTAGGGGTCGAGGTCGCGGTGGCCGTTCCCGTGGAAGTGGCGGTGCGGGTGGGGGTGGCGGTGGCGCTGTTGGTGGGCGTGGAGGTGGCGGCCCCGAAGGCCGTCACGCAGCCGTTGCGGCCCCCGATGACCGCCCAGATATTGGAGACCGCCGCGCTATTGGGCGGATAGGCCTGCTTGATCTCCCACATGGCGATGCCCGGCATGCCCTGGCCGAAGGCCCAGTTCATCTTGTCGCAAAAGGATTGGGCGGTGTTGACACCCGTGTTCCCGCCCGAATAATCGGCCTCGGCCTGGGCGGTGTAATAGGTGGTCTGGGTGCCGGCCAGGACGCTGTTGTCGGCGTTCCCCTGGGTCGAATAGAACGGGAACCCCAGGATCAGCTGGGTCTTGGGGAATCCCATGGCTGAAAGCCTCCCGACCGACCCCAGGATGTCCCCTTGCACGGAGACCCCGGCGCAATTGGTGTAATGAGCGGTGTCATCCAAGGGCCCGTTGAAGTTGCTCAGGGCGTAATCGTAACCCGAAAGGACCCCGTAGTCGGCGTAGCCGGCGATGGTCGTCCAATCCACCCCGCAGACGAAATAGCCCGGGCTGATGAAGAAAGTCAGTTGGCGCGGCTGTCCGTCGTAACCCACGGTGGCGTGAAGGGTGACCGCCAACTGGTTCATGAAGGACATGAAATTGGCCTTGTCCCCGGCGCCCGGGAACTCCCAGTCGATATCCACCCCGTCATAGCCATTGGCGGCCACCAGGGCCATGATGGAGGTCACGGCCTTGTTGCGGTTGGCGCCGATGGCCAATTGCCAGTTGGCGTCCGAATCCCCCGCCCCCCCGAAGGAGATCATGCAGCGGGTGTTGTTGGAGTGGGCGGTGGTGACCAGGTTGGCCCGCTGGCCGTCCGGATAGGTGATGTTGGTGCTTCCGTCAAAGCGGGCGAAGGCCTCCATCACATGGGTCATGTCGTTCCAGTCCAAGGTGCCCAGGGTCACGCCCGTTTCGTAATCCGGGAGATAACCCAGGACCGGATAGGGAGGTTTCGCCAGGGCCGGGCCCGCGAGGGTCCCCAGGACCAGGAAGAAGGCCAAGGATAATGTTCTTCGTTCCATCATTCCGTTAACCGCTCCAAAATCGTTTCAAACCGGTGGCGCAAAGATCCGCCGCCATGACCTACTCCCTCAATGGATCACCAGGACCTTCAGGATGTTCCGCTGCATCAAACCGCCGTTCATGTTGCGGATCTCCACGACCGCCAGGTAAAGACCGCTCGCTTGGCCGGAAGCATCCCAATCGTTGAGCCCGCCGCCCAGGGGCCCATCCTTGGCCGCCACCAATTCACCCGCCAGGTCATAAATATGGTAGGAGACCGTCCGAGGCAGGCCCGAAGGATCGATGAATTGGGCCTGGAAACCGTTCTTCGCGTTCAGGACGTTCGGCTTGGCGATGATCGCGTCCCCCGGATGGACATCGGAGACGACCAGCAGCCCGCGGCTGATGTCCGAGGTCCCTCCCGCCCCGTCGTCCCAGTGGACCTGCATCTGATAGTGCCCCGGGGTCGCATAGGACCCGGCGTCGGTGGTCCCATCCCAGGTGAGGGTCACCGGGGTCCCCGTGTTCACCAGGGTCACTTGGATGGGTCCGGTCACGCCCGGATCGATGCGGTCGCTATCGGTCGCCACGTTGGTCAGGACCGACCCCGCCGGGTCGTCCACATAGGTGAAGAGGTGGCGGATGACCTCGCCCGCCCCGTTGTAGATATCGGTGGAGACCTTGACCAAATGCCGGTCCACCGAGACCATCCGGGCCACATTGGTCACCACGCCTTGCGGGTCCACATTGTCGATCTTGAGGTGGTAGGTGCCGTTGGTCGCCAGGGTGCCGTTGTTGGTCGTTCCGTCCCAGGTGCCGATGAGCGTCCCGCCGTAATAAATGGGGATGCTGCTGCCCGTCCCCTTGAGTCCCGTGATGGTCTGTGTGGGGAGGGTGATGTTGAGGATCGGCTGGGTGGCTTGTTGGACCGGCAGCAGCTTCACCAGTTCCCCCGCCTCGTTATAGACCCCGATGTGGACCGTATAGGCGCACTGGGTGGAGATGGCCGCGCTGGCACTGCGTTGGCCGACCAGGCCCGTGTAGGCCAGGGAAGCCGTATTGACCAGCGTGCCGCAGGTGAGGCCCTGCTCCACCGAGGCTTGGAAGGAGCAGGTGTAGGTCCCGGGGGCGCTGTTGGCGGGAAGGGTCCAGGTCAATTGGGTGGTCCCGGCATCGTAAACGACGGCCCCCGCGCTGGCCGCGGCGGGCGGGACGAAGGTCAATCCGGCGGGGAGCGGGTCGTCCACCTGCACCCCGTTGGCGGACCCGCCGGTCACCACCAGCCGCAAGGTATAGGTCTCGGTCACCCCGGCGGAAGGGTTGGGGTCCGAGACCGTCTTGGCGATCACCACGTCGGTGGTGGGGGTGGGCGAGGGCGTGGCGGTCGGCGTCATCGTGGGGGTATCGGTCGGGGTCGAGGTGGCGGTCGCGGTGGGCGTCAGGGTCGGCGTCGAACTGGGTGTGAAAGTGGCGGTGACGGTCGCGGTCTGGGTGGGGGTCCGGGTCGGCGTGGCGGTCGCCGTATCGGTGGCGCTGTGGGTCGGCGTCGGGGTATCGGTCACCGTCGGCGTGTTGGTCGGGGTGGCCGTATTGACCAGGGTGTCGGTCGGGGTGTCGGTGGGGGTCGAGGACGGAGTGGCCGTCGGGGTCAGGGTCGGCGTAAGGGTGGGAGTGCGGGTCGGGGTGACGGTGGCCGTATCGGTCGGGGTACTTGTCGGGGTGTGGGTATCGGTCACCGTCGGCGTGTTGGTCGGGGTGGCCGTATTGACCAGGGTGTCCGTCGGCGTATCCGTGGGGGTGTTCGTGGGGGTGCGGGTCGGAGTGGGGGTGAAGGTTGGCGTGTTCGTTGGACTATTGGTCGGGCTATGGGTCGGGGTCGAAGTGGCCGTCCGGGTGGCGGTATCGGTCAGTGTAGAGGTCGCCGTCGGCGTTGGCGTGTTGGTCGCCGTATTCGTGGGGGTCCGGGTGGCGGTATCCGTCGCGGTGTTGGTGGGAGTGAAGGTCGCGGTCCGGGTGGCCGTGTTGGTGGGCGTACGGGTGGCGGTGTTGGTCGGGGTATTGGTGGGGGTATTGCAACTGCAGGAGGCGGCACCGAACCAATTGACGATGGACTGGAAATAGGCATTGGTCTGGGCATCGTGCCCGCCCGGATATTGTCCCCCGTCATACATGGACTGATCCCAGGTCATGGCCAACTTGCCCACGTTACAGGCGGGACCCGGAACGCCGGGCAAGGCCGTCGCCCCCGACCAACCGATCCCGATGGCGCGATCATTGGGCGAATCGAACCACCCGGCATTCGTGTGGGCCCAGACCACGGCTCCCGCGCTCAAGTCCCCGACGGGGATCCCTCCCATGGCATAGGTCCAGAGATTGGAAGCGCCTGGAAGTCCCGTTACCGTGTAAAGACCACCATTGGCGAAATTGTTGCCGGAAGCGCTCTGGCATCCCGTGAAACCGGTGGTGGCCCCTGTGGCGTTCAGGAACGCATCGATCCCTTGGTCCCGGCTCTCGAACCCATCGTTCTCCCCCATCAAGTAGAGGTTCCCGCAGTTCTGCAGGTAGTTCATCGCCTTGGTCTGCCAACAGGCCGAAAAATAATCGAAATCCCCGGCACCATGGGTATAGGGGCAAGCCGCGTTGATGGCGTTCTCGAACCTCCAATCCCAGACCTGGTCGTAATTGGTCCAGGTCTCCGTCGGGCAAAAGGTCCCGCTGGTCACGCTGACGGTCGTGATCGTGTTCCCCGGAGTCAAGGCGGCCACCAGATTGGCGGCCCCATAGTTGTTATAGAAGTCGCTGGCGTTGTAATAGATGAGGATCTTGTAGGCCCCCGCCGGACCGGGGGCCAGCCCCATGCACAGGGCGGCCAGGAGCCAGGCCCTTGCGTGGACCGTCCTGTTTCTTGATCGGACTTGGCTTGCCATCACGTCCTACCCCCGAGCGGGACCTCTTGAACTGATCCAAAAATGTCGTTTGTCGGTTTTCCGGACATCCCCGCGGAAGGATCCGTAAGGATGACGGCAAAAACGCACAGGTCGTTTAACCGGATAACCCGGAGCTATCCTCCGGACGGCGCTTACCGCACGACCAAAAGCTTCAAGGTCTGCGAGCGGATCCGGTTCCCCTGCGCATCCCAGACATCAAGACGGGCAATATATATGCCACTGGCGGAATCGGAGGCGTCCGAGTTCAGGCTCTCGGCGGCGCGAGAGAGGACCGGCAAGAGCAAGGAAGCCCCGAGGAGCAGAAGATTTCGATGGACGGCTCGACGCATGGAGGTACCCGTTCGATTTTTGTGGATAGCGTACGGCCGAAGGCCTGGGACTTCTGTAAACCCGTTGCCGTTTCGATGTTATTTTTCAGGCAGGCCTGAAATAATTGAACCACTTCAGGAGTAACGGCGATGACCTCAGGTCGAGGCGCGCAGGACCAGTTCGGGTTCCAGGAGAACGTGCTTTTCCTGGAGTAATTTCCCATCGATGGCCTCCATCGCGATATCGAAAGCGACGGATGCGATGTCCCCGAAGGATTGCCGGATGGTGGTCAAGGGCGGATGGATCAATCGGGCTTGGAGCACATCGTCGTAACCGACCAAGGAAAGGTCCTCCGGGACCCGGATCCCCCGTCGCCGGGCCTCGTCCAGGACGCCCATCGCCACCCAGTCCCCGGCCGCGCTGAAAACGGCGTCCAGTTTGGGTTCCTTTTCCAGAAGTTTGCCCAGGAGATCGGCCCCTTCCTCAGGAGTGTAATTCTCCACCACACCGACCAGCTCGGTCCGGAAGGATATCCCCGCTTCCTTCAGGGTGTCCTGGTATCCCCGGAGCCTTTCCTCGGCCACTGGATTGGGCTCATAAATGGCGTCCGGTCTGGAATTCCCCATGATCAACCCGATCCGTTTCCGCCCCTTTTGCAGGAGGTGTTGGACCGCCAACTGGGCCCCCTTGTGGTTGTCCACCCGGACCGAATGGGCACCGGCGGCCTTGGTCTCGATCAGGACCAGATGGATCCTCTTGTCCTTGAATTCGGCGACCAAGGCGGGGCTGGGGATCTGGTCCAGGAGGACCACCGCGTCCGCCTTCCGGGAATAAAGGATCTTCCTCAGGACCTCCTCCAGTACCGCCACTTCATTGCGGGTGGAGTAGGGCTGGATCCCGTTCAGGTAACGGCGGGTCTCATAGGTGCGACGCTCGAAAGCGTCCATGATGCTGGCGATGAAGGGGGAGCCGAATCGGGGCATCACGAAGGCCAGGGTATCGGTCTTCCCTTTGGCCAATTTGCGGGCGGACTCGTTAGGGTAATAGTTCAGCTCCCGGACGATGGCCAGCACTTTTTGGCGGGTCGTCTCGGTGATGCGTTTGTCGTTGTTGATGACCATGGACACCGTGGCCTTGGTGACTCCGGCCCGGGTGGCGATATCCTGCATGGTGATGTTTTTAACCGCTTTCATGGGAACAACGATAGGACATGGGGGGAAAGGCAGATATCGTTATCAACTCATATTGATGCAACTATTTTATCGGTCAAATGAGCCTGGACCGCCTGGTCAACGCAGGAGAAGGACCCGCTTCAACTTGCGGCTGTAGGGTTCGACCAAATAAAGGATATAGACCCCGCTGGCGCATTTATCCCCATATTTGTTCTTCCCGTCCCAAGTGTAGCTCTCGTTGATGGGTTTGGACAATTCCTCCGAACCCAGGGTCAGGATGTGTTCCCCCGCCGAATTATAGATCCAAAGCCGGTAAGCCCCGGGGAACTTGGAATATTGGACGTTGATGGAGACCGGGCCGTCGTTATCGGGATTGAAGGCGTTCTTGGAGACATAGAAAACATCCGTGTCCGGAACGGTGGCCGTCGGGGTCGAGGTGATGGTCGGGGTATCCGTCACTGTCGGAGTGGAAGTGGGCGTGCGGGTCAAAGTGACCGTAGGGGTCAAGGTCGGTGTGCGGGAAGGAGTGACGGTAGCACTGTTGGTGGGTGTTGAACTTTGAGTGAAGGTCGGGGTCACGGTAAAGGTGGCGCTCGGCGTTCGGCTGGGCGTGGAAGTCCCGGTCAAGGTCGGCGTCCCCGAGGGCGTCCGAGTAGCGGTATGGGTGGCGGTGAATTGGAGGGTTGCCGTGTTGGTGGTGGTCGGAGTGAGGGTGAAGGTCGGGCTGAAGGTCCGGGTCGCGGTGGCCGTGAAGGTATTGGTCGGGCCGCAACCCGAACCCACGGGGACGACCACCTGCGTCGCGGCTTGGCCGGAAGCGTCCCAGCTAACGCCCGCGTTATTGGTAACAGAACAAGGGGCGCCCGGCGATTGGGTATCAAGCCCCCAGCTATAAGCAATGGTCACGCAACTTCCATTTCCGGCGAAGCCCAAGGGAAAAACAAAAAAAACGGGATTGGTCCCCGTCTGACTGAAGAGCTGGCTGGGCGGATTGTAATAGTAGCTATAAGGACCGTTATATTGCCCATGGTCCGCAGAATCCCATATCGTCACGGCCGAATTAACGGGTGCCCCGCTGTTGCAAACCACCAAGGTATAGGGCGCAGATGAATTGTATGAGATCGGATAAGAAGACAAGCCCGTAATTTTTTGCACGGTAAAACTCGGTGGTGTATAGACCATCGCGTTCAAATTGAAGGAACCACGGAAATAAAGGACCTCGTTGGCCGTCGAGCTGCTTCCTGCCGTATTCGTCGAGCTCCAGGGCTGAACCTGTCCGGTCTGCGGGTTGTACATCACTTGGAGGTTAGGCGAAGGGCTGGTCACCGTGATGGGAACGCCTGTGAAATAGATCTGGCTGGTGGCCGCGGCATAGGAAGTGGAATACCAAGGGTTCGACGAAGCGTCGTTCGGCGGAGGCGCCCCTCCCGAGTAATCGTCGTAAAGACCGTATCCTTGGTCCGTGTTGCTGAAATAAGCATGGCTTACCCCGCCCGAACAGGTGATATCGATAGTCCAAGCCGCCTCCACGACCGACATACTCGCATTGGTGTTCTGGACGGCGATCACGTTGGCGCCATTATTGAAATAGCTCCCTGGAATGCCGAAGGTCGGAAGGGTACCGGGCGCCGTCACGTAATTGATGGGGCCGATGGGACCGTTGCCGTTGATATAAACGTTCATACCGTCATCGGCGGACCCGTAAAGGGTGGCGGTCACCGGATTACATTGAGCGATCGTTCGGACCGGGACCATTGCCAATAAGAGGAACAGGACCCAGACGAATATCGTTTTATTGGAAAGGTTCGGAATGGTTCTCACGTTGTTCCCGAAAATGGATTCTTTAGGGAAATATATCCCGTTTTAACGAAAAACGGTAGCGAATCGAGCGAAAGCGCTTTTTATCTTCACTCTAGATGTAAGAAGGAAAAGACAAATAGCTGGGAGACTGGATCTCGAACCGCTTCGCTCAGAGGGGAACCGCCCCCTGTGTACCCCTCGAACGGCCCAGGAACTCCCGTTCCCGGACCCTCCCAGGTTCGGATCCTTATCCCCAAATAATAAAGCCCTCGGCCCCTATTGGGGACGAGGGCTTTATTGGCTGGGAGACTAGGATTCGAACCTAGATTAACGGGGCCAGAACCCGCCGTCCTACCGTTAGACGATCTCCCAAACGAAAAAAGAAAACCCCGTCAGGGGGCCTGACGGGGTTGGGATTCTAGCATAGCGGCCCGTTTTTTTGTATTTCCAAATACCCCGATTTATTTTGGAGAGATGACGGACACCATGATCTGGTCGTGATATTCCCCATCCCGAAAGACGTAACTCTTACGGACCCCTTCGATCTGGAAGCCCGCCTTTTGCAGGGCATTCAAGGAACGGACGTTATAGCTTGCCGACACGGCCCCGATGCGCTTGTAGCCGAGCTTTTCGATCCCATACTGGATCATCCTCTTGGCGGTCTCGGTCCCGATCCCCATTCCCCACCATTTCTTGTCCCCGATGAGGAACCCGAACTCCGCGGTGTGATGGGAGGGCCTTTCGCTGTAGAACTCCGCGGTCCCGACCGGGATCCATTTCCCGTCCATGTCGACCTCGATCACGAAAGAACGGGGCGGCTTCTCATCCTCGGTGGAACCGCTCTTGGCGAACCACTTCTCCGCGTCCGAAAAGGTCTGGTCCACGAAATGGACGTCGAAAAGACGGCGGACCTCCGGGTCGTTCCACCAGCCCACGATCTGTCCCCAATCCTTGCGGTTGACCGCACGCAACCGCCCTTTCCGCTCACCGCGCTGGAACACGAAATCAATGATCACGTCGGGCATGGGACTTTCCTTTCACAGGGAAGGGATACGGCCTTGGGTTTTCCTCATTCTAACAGGGTTTCGATCCCGGGCCAGACCCGGCACCCGATTTTTCAGGATCTTTACACCGTTCGATCCGCGGGGGGACCCGCCGGTGTTTTGGGGGAATGCTTGATCATTTGGATGAACCGCATCAAACGCACCACACAACGCCCCTGGCCAAGGATCTGGATCAGTTCGAAAAGATTGGGGCTGTTGGTCTTCCCGGTGATGGCCAACCGCATCGGATGGACATACTCGGCGAACTTCCTCCCCTTTTGCGTGGCCAATTGGCGGAAACGTTCCTCCAGGGTCATGGCCGTGAAATCGACCGATTCCTGGAGGGAGAAAACGGCGTCCTGGAGCAAGGGGATGGTTCCGGGGACCAGGAATTTTTCCAACCCCTGGGGATCGTAATCATGGACCTCCCCCAGGAAATAGGTCAGCTGGTCGCCCACCTCGGATATCGTTTTGAGGCTGTTCTTGACCGTCATGACCATCCGGCGCAGGGCGGGTCCGCCCTCCCGCATGAACTCCGCGTTGATGGCGTCCGCATCCCAAAGATACTCCAGGCAAAGTTGGAAGATCCTTTCCTCGTCCGCCTCCCGGATGTAATGCCCGTTCAGCCACTGGAGTTTGCCATAGTCGAAACAGGCGGCGCTCTTGACCACGCGATCCAGGCCGAACTTCCGGATCAGGTCCGCTTTCGAGATGACCTCGGTCTTCCCGTCCAGGGACCATCCCAGGAGGGCCAGGTAGTTCAACATGGCCTCCGGCAGGTAGCCTTGGCGTTTGAATTCACCGACCGAATTGGCGCCGTGGCGTTTGGAAAGCGGGGTGCGATCGGCCCCCAGGATGAGCGGAATATGGGCGAAAGCGGGGATCGGCAATCCCAACGCCTTATAAAGAAGGATCTGTTTGGGGGTATTGGCCAGGTGGTCGTCCCCCCGGATGACATGGGTGATCTTCATCATGGCGTCGTCGATGGCGGCCACGAAGTTATAGGTCGGTTCCCCCGCGCTGCGTACGAGGATGAAATCGTCGATCTCCGCGTGCTCGACCGTGACCGTCCCGCGGACCTGGTCCTGGAAGGTGGTGCTTCCCGCCGGGACCCTCAGGCGGACCGAGAAGGGCGCCCCGGAGGCCCGGCGTTCCTCGGCCTGTTCCGGGGTGAGGTTCCGGCATTTCCCCGAATAGCGGTAATTTCCCCCCGCCGCCTGGGCCGACTGCCGTTCGGCCTCCAGCTCCTTCGGGGTGCAGAAACAATGGTAGGCATCCCCGCTCGCCAACAATTTCCGAAGTTGGTCCCGGTAAATGGCGGCCCGTTCGGTCTGGCGATAGGGACCGTAAGGCCCGCCCAGGGAAGGCCCCTCGTCCCAGTCAAGACCCAACCATTGCAGGTCCCGGAAAATGGCCTCCTCATATTCGGGCTTCGATCTTTCCCGATCGGTGTCCTCGATTCGGAGGATGAACTTCCCTCCGGAATGACGCGCGAAAAGCCAGTTGAAAAGGGCGGTCCTGGCCCCCCCCACGTGGAGGTATCCCGTGGGGCTGGGAGCGAACCGGACCCGGACGTTCGACATGTGGACCTTTCTCTTCCCCGAAAACCGGGGATGTTTCCCTTCCGACTTCAAGGGAGTGATGTTATCCTAACCACCGACTTTTCAGCAATTCCGGGGGATCCATGAAAAAGATCGCGCGTCCTCAAGCCAAGGTCGGCAACAAAAGGACCAACCGTCGAGTGGTCATGGTCAAGTCCGTCAAGGGTCGCTTGGCCGAGGCGGGCCGGGAAGGCGAGGAGTTCCGGGCCCAGCTGGTGAATGTCAGCTCCACCGGGGCCCAGATCTATTCCAACAAGGTCATGGACAACGGCACCCGGGTCGTCCTCGACCTGGATTCCCTCGACGGAAGCCACACGGTCAGTTACGAGGGGAAAGTGGTCTGGGTCCGGAAGAACCCGATGAAGACCATGGGCCGTTTCGCCTACGGGATCAATTACGAAAAAATGACCCAGGAACACGTCCGTTTCCTGGAGACCAATTACTCCCTCACGCCCGATACCGGCGCCTGATCCCTACCCTTCATCCCCCTTGTGGGATGATCGCCTTTTTCAGGACCGCCAAGACCCTCTTGTTCAGCTCCTCCGCATCCGCCATGTTCGAGATGGCCTTTTGGAACTGCGGATTGATGTCCAGCGCCTTTTTGAACTCCTTCATGGAACGCCCCACGTCGAAACGGCACTTGATCAGGTAGGCCGTACCCAAATGATGGTGCAGGTCGGCGTAATGGGGATACTCCTCGATCACCTTGGTCAACTTGTCGATGTATTGCTCGGTCATCTGCAGGTCGATGCCCTCGCTCCCGTAAAGAAGGGTCAGGGTGAAGAAGAAGATGATCTCATCCCCGATCCGGGGGACGTAGCGGGGCCTCACCTCCAGGAAGGATTGGAAGGCCTGGTGGTACTTTCGATTGCGCAATAGGTCGGTGGCCATGAGGTAATTGCGGTTGCGGACCTTCGGGTTCAACTGGGCCGCGGTCTCCGCCTCGGTCTTCGCCCTTTCGGCCAATTCATTGATCTTGGATTCATGGAGTTGGCTGGCCGAATTGGAAAGGTAGCCCACGCAGGAAGTGGCCAGCCGGAGCCGGGCATCGGCGTAACGGGGGTTGATCTGGAGGGCCTGCAGGTAGCATTGGACCGCCTCGTCCAATTCCCGCTTGAAAAGGTGGACGTTCCCGAGGTGGAAATAGATGTCGGCGAAGGAGGGCCCCAATTCCCTCGCTTCGCTCAGGGTGGCCTTGGCCCCCTCGAAATCGTCCAGGAGGGTCAGGGTGATGCCGAAACACTTGATGGCCTGCAGGTGCTTGGGGTCCAGCTCCACCGCCTTCAGGAACTTCTGGCGGGCATCTTCGTAGAAACCGTTCGAAAGGAAAATGACCCCGATCTTCCAGCAAGCGTCCGCCGTGGGTTTTTCCTCGACCTTCCGGTTCAGACGGAAGAGGGACTCGATCTCCACCGAGCGGTTCCGGTGGGTCTCCTGGAGGAACTGCCGCACCGCCATCTCGTCCATCCCCTCGGGAAGGTCGAACTCGCGCTGGGAAATGGTGCGCCCCGAGAGCTGAACGGTGGACAAAAGGCGGTTCTTGCCCGTGACGGGCCTTGTTTCGACCGTGAAACTCTTCCCTTCGATCTCGATGACGGAGTTGAGCGTTGCGGTTTCCATGGTTTCCTTTTTAGCCCAGGGGCTTCAACCCCATGGCCCCCCGGGTCAGAACCCCTTCTTCAGGGCCATTTCGACGTTCGGGAACGATTTCAGGATGGTGTTGAACTCCAGGAGTTCGAATACTTCGGCGACCTCGGGGTTCATCCCCACTAGGACCAGGTCGCCTTTCTGCCCGCGGATCCGCTTGATCTCGCTGATGAAGATGCCCCACCCGGCGCTGCTGATGTAATTGACGTCCTTCAGGTCCACGACCAGTTTGAATTTCTTATCGTTAAGGACCGTGTGGAAGGTCCGTTCGAATTCGGGCGCCGTGGTCGTATCGATGAAACCTTTCACCGCCAAAAGTGTGATCTCGTGGTTTTGTGGATGTTCAGAAACGTCGACGGTGAGATTGGCCATGTTCCCTCCGGAGATAAGGCCCCTTAGGGCGTTTCATTATTACTTTCAGGTCGGACACTGTCAACATCGCCCACAGGTCCGGGTCCCGGCTCCACCGGCGCCGCTTTCCCTGGGCCCGATGAAGGCTCGGGCGATCGGAGGACGGCATCGGCCCCGCCCATGACCGCAGGCTCGGCCAAGGCAACGGCCTTCTTCTTCCTCGGTCTTTTTTTCTTCCGGCGGACCGGAGGCTTCGACCTTTCTTCTTCCAATGCCAACAACTCGGCCCCCGGGGCATCCGAGATCGCCAGACGGGCCTTGAAATCCGAGAGACCCTTGCGTTCCAGGAATTCCGAGATGAACCTGGACTCCACCTTCAAGGGCGATTCCCCCTTCCGAAGGGCTTCCGCGATCTTGGGTGGACCGAACCCCGGATTCCGCTTGATCACGGCCATGACGGCCTGCTGCTGGATGAGGGAAAGCTCCCGGAGTTCGACCCGCTTCTTTCGTTTGGCCGATTTCAGGCCGCTCTTGCCTTGCTCATCGAAGATCTTCTTGAGACGGTAATAGGTGTTCGTCGAGGTGTTCATTTGGCGGCAGGCCTCGGCCACCGACACCCCCTTCTTCTCGACCAGGTCCAGGAGTTTCTTTCGGAACTTGAACTGCACCTGGTCCACCTTCATTTTTTCCTTGATGGCCACCACCGTGATGTCGTCGTTCTGTTCGGCCCCCCGCGTGAACTGGGCGATGGCCTCGTTGAGTTTCTCCACGAACTCGGCGGGAGTGAGCTTGAAGTTCTCCTTGATGACGTTGATGAGCCTCTCTTCCCCGAATTGCTCCTTCTCGGGGTTCATGGCCTCGGTGATGCCGTCGGTATAGATCACCAGGATGTCGTCCTTCTCCAGGCTCACCTTCTGGAGGGCCAGGTTCTTCACGAACATGTCCTCCTCCGGGAGGTCGATGCCCACCGGGAACCCTTTGGGCTTGAGGAAATAGACCTCCTGGGTCTTGCCGCGGAACAGGATCATGGGGTTATGGCCGGCGCTGGCGAAATTGATGGATCGGTCCCGGGAGTCCAGGATGATGTAGAACATCGTGACGAACATGCCTTTTTTCATGTCATTGGTCACGTGCTGGTTCACCTTGGCCAGGACGTCGGAAGCCGACTTGTTCCCCCGGGCCTCCAGGCGCATGGCGGTGCGGATCATGGTCATGACGAGCGATCCAGGCACGCCCTTGCCGGACACGTCCGCCACCACGATCCCCATGGTCGTGGGGTCCACCCAGAAGAAGTCGTAATAGTCGCCGCCCACTTCTTTGGCGGCCCGGTAGGTGGCCCCGATCTCGTAACCCTCGATCTGGGGGAATTCCCCCGGGAGCAGGGTATGTTGGATCTCCTGGGCCACCTGCATTTCCTTCTGGATCCTCTCCTGCTCCATCATCCCTTTTTGGGAATCCTGGATCTTGGCCGTCATCTCGTTGAAGATGCCGGCGAGTTGGCCGAACTCATCCTGGCTGTCCACCTGGATCTTGACGTTGAAGTCGCCCTGGTTCATCGCGGTGACCCCCTCCAGGATCCTCTGGAAGGGCTTGATGAAGATGCGCGAGAGGAAATAAAGGCCGATGACGCTCACCACCACGATGAGCAGGAGCAGTTTCTGCAGGTCGGCCTTGGCCCGGACCACGACGACCTGGAGCGCCCGGTCGCTGACGCCGATATGGACCTCGCCCATCCACTGACCCTTATAGAAGACAGGGGCCACATATTCGGAAAGTCCCGCCGCCGGGTGGAAGACCTCGACCCCCGGCTGTTTGACCCCCTGGATGCCCGTCATGGGTTGATAGGTCTTGAAGACCTGGTTCAGGTCCGAATGGGCCAGGTACTTTCCATCGGACCCCACCACGAAAGCATAGGAAAGGACCTTGAACTTGTCCGAACGAAGGACCTCATGGATGAGGCGGTCCAGTTCCAGGTCGCTTTTGTGCGCCACGAAGATGCCCGCCTCGGCGGAGACCGCCTGGAGGATCGTCGTCACGTTCTCGTACTGTTGCTGGTAGACCTGGCTCTGCTGGCGTTGTCCGATGAGGAAATAGGCCAGGAGGATCAGGGTGAAGATCAGGACCACCGATCCCAAGGTGAACTTGGCCGAGACCGAATAGCTCCCTTTCTTGATCCCCAGTTCCTTGGGGGGCGCCTTGGACAGGCGGCGGTAAAGGATGAGCTCGTTGCGGTCCGGGAAGGAACGGTACTGGACGTCGTTCATCATCTTTTTGATCAGCCAGATCCCCAGACCGCCCTTTCGGCCGATGTCCACATAACGGTTCAGGTCCGGGTCCTTGACCGAATGGAAGTCGAAGGGTTTCCCGAAATCGATGATCTTGATCTTGAGGTCCCCGTAACCCACGCCGATCTCCAGGACGATCCGGCCGACCTCCCGGTCCTTGTAGGCGTGCCGAACGATATTGGAACAGGCCTCGTCCACGGCCAGCTTGACGTTGGCGATCTCCTTGGTCCCGCAACCGGCCGCGTCGCAGACCCTTTGGATGAAGTCCTTGATCGTGAGGAGTTCGATCTCCTTCGCCTCGACCTCCAGCCGGTAGACGCGCCTTTTCGGGTCCAGGGGGAGCCGGACATAGATCTTATAGAGGAGGTCTTGAAGTCTCATGGGTTCGCGGGACTTTCAGCGGAGGGCTTTTCCTTCAATCGTTCCTTGGCTTCTTCCAGGTTCCGTCGGACCAGGAAATTCTTGGGGTTCTTCTCCATGACCTGGCCCCAACAATCGACGGCCCGGCGGAAATCACCCTTCATGTAGGCCTCCACGCCCTTGGCGTAAAGTTCGGTGGATTCCTTGGACATGGATTCGAGGGGAAGATAGTGGCTTTGAGCGTCCCGGTAAAGGAAATTGACGTCCCGGTAATGGGGGTCGATCTCATAGACCTCTTGGAGGTATTCGATGGCCTGCTTGTAATCCTCGCGGCTATAGGCCTCCACGCCCTTGGTGTAATTGGTGGAAAGGATGGCCTTCCGGTCCACTTGCCGCAGGAGGGCCTTGGCCGTCGGGTTGCTCGGGTCCAGGGCCAGGGCCCGGGCCACGAGCGGAAGCGCCCTTTCCATGTCGCCGCGTTCCATGGCGTTCTGGGCGGCCCGAAGCTGTTTTTCGAGCTCGCTCTTCCGGCGCCGTTGGAGGTCCTGGAGGGCCCGCGCCGATTCGTTGTCGTCGGGAAATTCACGCCGGACGTTCTCCCAAGCCTTGAGGGCGGGCCCATAGTCGTTGGACGAATCGTAGCTCTTGGCCACCCACTTCAACAGGTCGATCCGCTGGGTCTCGAGCTTGTCCCGCACCTGGTCGAAACGGTAGGAAAGGGAGAATCGGTGGAGGGCTCCCAGGTCCCGTTGGTTGAAGGCGTAGTCCAACTGGAAATCGGAGATCCGCAGGCCCGCCCCCGCGGTGGGGCCGACCCCGTCGAAGCCCGCCCGCAGGAAAGCCGTCTCGTTCCAGGCGTATTCAGCACCGCCCCGGTAATCGGGCATCCCGGCCACGGGGACCTGGCTTTCCAGGACCAACCAGAGCTGGTCCCGGGTCCCCGGGGGCAGGAAAAGATAGGAAAGGCTCGGGCGCAGGACCCGGTCCGGGGTATCGGGCGTTTGCACCAACCGCACTTCCGGTTGCAGGACGTTGGAGAACCCCACCCCCAGGGTCAGGTTCTTCACGCCCAGTTGGGAGAAGTCACGGGTCGATTTCCCGAAATGATAAAGGATGCCCAAGTCCAAACCGACACCGCTCCCCTCATAGGTATTGAATTGTTCCCGGATGTATTTCACGGTGGCGCCCAGGTCCCATTCATCCGTCAGCCGGAAACCATAGCCCAGGAGGGCCTGATATTCCTCGGCGGTGAAGGTCCCCGTCGGAAGGATGTTGTCCTCCGTCAGGGGCACCCCGTCCACGGCCAACCGGGCCAAGGCCAGCCCGAAACTGTTGCCCGGTCCCAGGGGATGGGTATAGGCCGCGGCGTCATAGTTGGTGTCCCCAAAAAGGGGCGCGTGGAAGGTGAGGATCTGGTGTTCCTTGAGCGTGGCCAGGATCGCGGGGTTGTTGAAGAAGCCGTCCCCATCCCCGGTCAGGGCCCCGGCCGCATCCCCCATGCCCAAGGCCCGGGCCGATCCTCCCAGTTCGAACGGGGAAATGGTCCCGCCGGTCGCCGTTTGGGCCTGCGCCCTCGCCGCGAAAAGGGCCAGCAGGACCCAAAGCCACGGACGGCGCCAGGCCCGGAAAAAGGAGAGGGTCATCATTTCACCACCGCGATCTTGATCAAGAGCTTCTGTCCGTTCACATCCAGTTGGGCGTAATAGATCCCGTTCAGGACCAGCGTGCCGTTATCGGTCCTTCCGTCCCAACTGGCGTTCTGAAGGCCGGCCGGAAGCGAAGTCCCCCTGTAGAGGGTCCTCACCAGGGATCCCATCACGTCATAGATCAGCAGCGACACCTTGGCGGGCGCTTCGAGGTTGAACTGGATCGTGGTGTTCCCCGAACCGGCCACGAAAGGATTGGGATAGTTCCCATAGGTGCTGGCCAGATCGGGCGACGAGAACACCATGACCTTGGACTTCATCGGGAACCCGGTCGGATCCCCGAAGGAATTCGTCATGACATTGACGTTCGAGACGGGATCCTGGGCGACCCAGGAGGTGGACGCGTCCACCGAGAGCCTGGCCGTGGAGGCGGTAGGGTTCGACGCGATGTCCACGCCCAATGTGACCGGCACCCCCGCGCCGGGCAGGACCGTCAAGGCGGTCCCTAAAGTGACCAGGTCGGAGGCCGTGGAGGAAACATTGATGCCCAAGCTCGTCGGCCCCGAGGCGACCCAGATGTTCTGGAAGGCGTCCTGGAAGGACAGCGGGGTGCCGTTCTGGTCCTCCGCCCGCAGGACGATCCCCTGGACCGAGACCGGGTCCGTTCCGCTCCCGACCGTGAGATAGAAGGTCAGGGCCGGGAGGCTCTGTCCGCCGATGGCCGTCGAGAGCAGGGGCGTCCCGTGCACCACATTGAGGGTGCTCAGGGAACCGGGCAACACCTGGATGGGATCGCTGGCCACGGGGCTGCCTACCCCTCCCGCGGTGACATGGCGGCTACCCGGGCTATAAAGGGAAACGGAGACCGCCGCGGCGCCATTGGACAGGATCGAAGGGAGCGGCAGGCCCGCGTTCGGGTCATCGCTGGACCAATCGACCGTTCCTCCTGTGGTGACCGGGTTGAAAAAACCGTCCACCGCTTGGACCGTGACCGGGAAGGGATAGCCGGCCTGCACCGAACCTGGACTTCCCGTATGCCCGGCGGGGTTGGCCGTAGGCTTTCCGGGATCGGAAGCCTCACCCGGGACCAGGACCTGGAGTTGGGCGAATCCCGCCGCCTGGACGGTGACCGGGAGGACCGCGGAGGTCATCGATGGAGAAGAGGCCGTCAGGTCGGGGAAGCCCGCCTTGGCATCCTGATAGTAGAAGGTGACCGGGCTTGTCCCTACCGGCATGGTGATCGCGGTGATGGTGGGGCCGCCCGAGGCAGCCAGGAACCGGGCCTCCCCGGTCGAGTCGGTCAAAAGGCTCACCGTCAATTGACTGGTCCTCACGGCGTCCGAATTGGTGGAATCCTTGGCCTGAAGGACCAAAGGATCGCTCAACACTCCGGCGGTCAGG
Source organism: bacterium (assembly GCA_035549195.1). Taxonomy (NCBI): domain Bacteria; species bacterium. The sequence goes on along the minus strand of DASZRK010000059.1, from coordinate 246 downwards.
ATCCCCGGCAAGGGGGCCTCGAAGACCAGGGTCACCGGCGGCAAGGGGGTGTTGGTGGGCGTGACGGTGGCCGTATAGGTCGGGGTGGAGGTAGGGGTCAGGGTCGCCGTCTGCGTGGCCGTGTTCGTCGCCGTGTTCGTGGCTGTATTCGTCGCCGTATTCGTGGCCGTGTTCGTGGCCGTACTCGTCGCGCTGTCCGTGGCCGTATTGCTTGCCGTATTCGTGGCTGTGTTCGTGGCCGTATCC
>DASZRK010000058.1 GCA_035549195.1 bacterium | reverse complement strand
AACGGGGATGGTGCCGAGATCTATAGCATGACCGACCAGGGGAACATCCCCAATGCCCAGGTCGCGACCCAATTGACCAAGACCGGTTATGTGCTGGAAGCCTCCATCCCCCTCACCTTCTTCTATAAGATCCAGGTGGGTCCGGGAAAGACCATTGCTTTTGATGTGGCCCTGGACGACATCGGGAACGCTGGAAAGACCAGGGGTATCCAATTGGCTTGGTCCCGGAGCGACAAAAGCTGGCAGGATCCCTCGGGGTGGGGAACCCTGAAATTTTCCGGGAATACGCTCTTCGTGAACAATGCGCCCAAGCAAGCGATGCCGGGCGCCCAATCGGTCGAAGTGGACCCCATGGCCGGAAAGAAGGAGGCTTCCACCGATGGCGAGTTGTTATGGGGATTCAACGGGGATCTGGGCGGGTTCGAAGGAAAGGTCTCCCAGGAAGGCACCACCCTGACGGAGGGAACGGGAGCTTTGAGGATCGATACGGACGGCTCCCAAGGTTGGAACCAGAACCTGGCGGTTTGCTCGGCGGTCCCCAAGCCGGCGGATTGGGAGAACTTCAAGGCGTTGACCTTCGACATTTATTACCAGTCGGGCGCACTGGCCAAAGCCAATTACGGTGAGCTTTATATCATCACCCAGAGCCCCGCCAACAGTTGGAATGAGATCAAGATGAAGATGAAGGAAGGGTGGAACCATGTCCGTCAGGATGTGGATTCCAGCCAATTCAAGGGTGGTGTGACGAAGGTTTACCTGGTCTTCAATTCGGGCGGGCCGATCCAGGGATCGGTGGTGCTGGATAACGTGCGCGGGGTCCTGAAAGGCGCCCCTTCCGTCCTGAAAGGGAAGGTTTCCGCCAAAGCGGGCGGGAAACCGATCGCCGGTGCTTTGGTCGCCGTGGCCAAGAAGCTGGTCAAGACCGACTCGCAAGGCCGTTTCCAGCTGGAACTTCCGGAGGATACCTATAACGTCGAGGTGTTCGCGGCGGGGTTCAAAAGCTTCAAACAACAGGTACAGGTCGCGGCCTCGAAGACCTCCGATTGGAACGCATTGTTGGAAGGCGATTCGGCCGGTGTCAAAAAGGCATCCGTGGACGTCTTCTTCGACCGCAAGCCCATCCGGACGATCAATCCTCATTATATCTACGGCAACAATATCGCGGCCTGGCACGATCCCAAATGGTTCACTGATCCGACGGCGATGAAGGAGATCGACGACATCACTTCCTATATCCGCGTGCCGGGCGGCGCCTATGGGAACATCTGGCGATGGAAGACGAGCGAGTCGCTCCAGAAGGACGGGAAGACGGTCCAAACGGTCTGGCCTTTCGGCTGGCCACAGATGGTGGATTTCATCAAGCGGGTCCCGGATGGGGAACCCCTTATGATCGCCAATATCATGACCATGGATGTCCAGAACACATTGGACTGGATCGCGGACGCCAAGGCCCAGGGCCTCAAGGTGAAGTATGTCGAGCTCGGGAACGAGCCGGATTACGAAGCGGACCTTCAGTACAACGGTCACAACCAATATTGGACCGTGATCGATAATTACTGCAGGCACTACCTGGAGTTCGCGAAGGCGATCAAGGCCCAATACCCCGATATCAAATTGATGGGACCCACTCCGGCCCAGTTCCAGAACCACGAAAGAAAGGAAGGATCCCCTTGGTTGGCCCCCGAAACAGCACCTTGGTGGGTGGAGGGTTTCCTCGAGAAGTGTGGTCCTTATGTGGACGTCGTCTCGGTCCACACCTATCCCTATTGGAGCAACGATAGCGATTCGAACCTGCTTTCCAAGACCTCTCTTTGGGCCGAGTACATCCCGAAGATCCGTGCGGCCATTGCCAAGAATATCCCGGACCGCGCGGACAAGATCGAGATCGCGGTCAGTGAATGGAATTCGGGGGACGAGACCCCCACGACCGCCAAACTGATCAATGGGATCTTTTGCGCCGACTACCTGGCCCAGATGATGCTTTGGGGGGTGAACCAGACGAACATTTGGGACCTTTACACCCAGAAGCCAGGCCAAGGGGGTGGTCATGGGATCATCGACCCGAACAACGATCCGGACCGTCCTTTCGCACCCCGGTCGTCCTATTGGGCCTTGTACCTCATGGAGCATCACTTCGGGACGACCTTGTACCAGGCGGTCTCCAGCACGGAGGATCTCTCGTCCTATGCGAGCACGGCCGGAGGGAAAAAGTACCTTCTTTTCATCAATCGTTCCCCCAAATTCGCCTATCGGACGGTCGTGAACTTGGGGGCGGCCCAGAAAAAGGCCTCGAAACTGGATTTTTATCAGTTAAGCTCCAAGGAATATCAGTGGAGCGAGAACCTCTACCGGGCAGTGATCAATTCGGGTCCATCCCATTTGAAGGGTTCCACTGCCACAAAAGGGCGTTTTGAATACAGTTTTCCGCCCTATTCGATCACTTGTGTCGAGGTCACACCTTAAAAATAGCCTTGGATAATGGCCTTGGAGGGCCAAAAACCGTGTGATAAATTGGCCCTCCAGGTTTGGTCCTTGAAAGTCTCCGAAGGAGCTCGGCCGAGCGGCCGGGCCCCGGTTTTCATGGCCCTTTCCGAAGGTGGATGACCGGTGGCCTGTTTCCTTCCGCATCTCCCTAGCCTCCAGCAGGACATGATCAAGGGAGCCTCCCCAGGTGGCCGAAGATAAAGCCGTCCTCATCAAGACCGCATACTCCTACTATCAAAAAGGGGATTGGGACCGGGCGATCGAGGAATACCACAAGCTCGCCGACCTGGACCCCAAGGACCTGAACGTCCACAACATGTTGGCGGACATTTACGCCAAAAAGGGCGACGTCCAGGAAGCCCTCCAGCAATACGACCTGGTCGCCCAGGGATTCGACCAAAAGAACCAGGTCGACAAGGTACTGCAGGTCTACAAACGCATGCTGAAGATCGTCCCGAACGATCCGGACCTCCTGGTGGCCGTCAAGAACCTGATGGAAAAATACCTCACGCGGGCTTCCGAGTTGGAGGAGACCGAGTCGGACAAGGCCCTGGAGATCTACCGTTCGGTGATCAAAGCCGAACCCCTGAGGGTGGAGGCCAATCTTCGGCTGGCAAGGCTCCTCGCCCAAAAGGACAAGAAATTCGAGGGTGTGGAAACCCTCTTGAACCTGATCCAAAACCTGGATCCCGAGACCCAGACGGGAAGGATCGTCGAGGTCCTGCAGGCCGTCATCGAGATGGATCCGATGAACATCGAGGCCCGGGAAAAGCTGATCGCACTTTTCATCAAGGCCCGTCAGAACGAAGGGGCGGTCAAGAGCCTCCAGGATCTGATCGAGATCTACATCAGCAAGAACGACCTCCAAAAGGCCGAAGCGGCCGCCCAAAAATCGATCGACCTAGGGGACCTCAACACCTTCTATCACCTGGGTGTCATCTATTTCAATCAACAGAAATACCAGGAGAGCCGGACCTCTTTCGAACGATTCCTTCGACAACAGGAAGGACATGTCGGGGCCTTGAAATACCTGGCTTTATCCCACTTGCGGATGGACCAACAGCAGGAGGCGGTGAAGGTCTATCTCCGGATCCTGGATGTCTATTTCAATGAGAACCTTTTGGATGAGGCGCGTGAGGTGCGGCAAACGATCCAGGAACTGGATCCGAACAACGAGGAAGTGACCCGCTATCCCCTGGAGCAACCGGTGCCGGTCTACGAGGAGTCCCCGGCCCAGGAACTCGCCGGAACGGAAACTCCGGATCCTGGAGCGGCCGAAGCGGGGGAAAAACAGGCCCTTCTGGAGCACGCGGAAGCCTTCACGGAAAAGGGCTTCTACGAACAAGCGATCGACGTTTATCTGGAAATGCTGAAGAGATGGCCCCAAATGCCAGAAATACGCATCCGGCTCCAACAGGTCTATGCATTGGTCGCCAAAGCGGCGGAACCCGCCGAACGTTTCCCCGACCCTGAACAATTGCGCCAATCGCTGGAAAAGGAGCTTCGGGAACAAATGCGCCGTGAACTTGAGGAACAGGCGCGGTTGGCACAGGAAAAACAACGGGAGATCGAGGCGAAAAGGGAGGAAGACCAGGTCCGATTGAAGCAGGAGTTGGAGAACAAACTTTTGGAGCAGGTGCAAAAGTCGAAGGAAGAGGACCTTCGCAAGAGAATGGCCCAGGAATTCGAGGAGGACCAGCGCCGGTTGTCCCGCGAGAAGGAGCTCCTGGAAAGGGAAAAACAGGAGTCCGTGAAGATGGCGCAGGTCAGCCGGGACCAGGAGGAGTCGTTCCGGCAGCAATTGACCCGGGAGTACGAGGAAAGACAGAAGATTTTGTCGGTCGAACTGGACCGTCTGGAGAAGGAAAAAGAGGATTCGATCCGGAAAATGAAACAGGAACTGGAGGATACAAGGGCGGGTCTTGAGGCAAAACTGCGTGACCAAATGGAACGTGAGATCCGCGAGAAGCTCGAAAGGGAAACCCAACGGGAAGCCCAGATGAAAGAGTTGATGAAGGCCCAAAAAGAGGATCTTCTTGCCGAACAAAAAGAGAAGGAACGGTTCGAGGCGCAAAAACGGGAGCAGGAGATCGCCCGGGCGAAGATCAACCAAGAGATCCATCAGGGGATGGAGAGGTTGAGACTTGAAAAGGAAAAGGCTTCCATGAACCAAAAGACCCCGACCCTCAATCAACCCCCAACCCCGCCTCAGCCCGTGGTCAAAACCGCCGTTGAACCCCAGGAGAACCTGGAAGACCCGTTCGTCCGTCAGACCCTGGCCGATATTTATGCAAAGCAAGGCCTCTATCTGGAAGCCTTGAAGATCTATGAGAGGATCCTGACCGAGGAGCCGAATAATGAAGAGGTCAGGGAAAAATTGAGGGATATCCTTCGTCTGAAGGGCATCTAGTTCGATAAATTTAACGTTTAATCAAGGGTCATGGCCGGGAGTGGATGCCGATTTAGGCACCAATTTTTGTGATGATTGTGGTATTTTTACCGATGTCTTCGTAATCCCAATTCCGAGAGGTGCTTTCCCATGAAGGTTTTCCGACAAGTTTTGATGCCGTTCCTTTTAACCGGTTCAATCTTGGCGGTCTTTTATCCAGGCTGTACACGGCAGATCGCGGTCCCAGTTGGTCCCCTTGTCAACACGAACACTCCAACGGACACCTTTAGCCCCACGGGTACCTTCACAGCCACCTTGACCGCAACTCCGACCTTCACGTTCACTTCGACCTTTAGCTTCACGCCAACCATAACGAATACGCCGAGTGGGCCGACCGCTACCTTCACGAGCACAGGTACACCTACGAACACTGCCACTGCCACCAATACGTTTACGGTCACCAATACATTTACCAATACATTCACCCCTACGAATACCGTCACACCGACTTTCACCCCTACACCAACGCCTGATTTCGGTTTAATCGATGATTTTGAGGGGACCGGTGGAGCGCCCAGTGATTTGGATCAGCTTTACGTACTCCAGGACCAAGCAAGCCACTGGCGCGACGGTTATTGGTTCTCCTTCGACAGTGCTACCAATATCAGCATGAATACGGCGGCAACGGGTCACGCTGGTTCCGGAGTGGAGGCCATGGGCAACTTGCCTACCAATGCGGATTACGCCGGCTTCGGATTCAGTTTCACCAATACGAGCTCGCCTGGGTGCACTAACAACTGTGGCATCACCTATTACGACGGAACCGTGGCCGGTTACACGGGGATCAGTTTCTGGGCCAAAGTTGGATCCAAAGCAGCGTCGATCTGCAGTAATGCCCAACCGGTGAATGTGGACCTGGTGGACAACGTCGGCGATCACCTGGTCTCCATCCCTCTGACGACCACTTGGACCCAATTCACCATCTATTACAACCAAGTGGCGGGACTTACCCCCACATCGCTCTACCAGATAGTTTGGAAGCCGGTCAACACCATGAGTTCGGGCACCATTACATACGACATCTTCGTCGACGATATTCGATTCGTTTCAACTGCCAACCCGGCGCCGACGGCTACCCCGGCGGCCATGGTGGATGACCTTGAGAACGGCGACAACGAGGCCATCACCGCCACTGGTTTTACGGGATGCTATTGGTATACCTACAATGACGGTTCCGGTGGGACCAATTGTCCCTTGGATGGGGTGTCGGGCGGCACCTTCTTCCCGAGCGCCATCACGGACCATTTGTCGGGGGTTGGGAATCCAAGTTACTGGGCCTGTGAATACACGGGATCGGGCTTTACATCATGGGGTTCTGGGGTCGGGTTGGGACTTCCGAACAGCAAGAACTATGACCTGACCCGAGGTGGCACCATCACCAAGATACAGTTCATTGCAAAGGCGGCCGCAACTACCAGTGTTAGGTTCAAGATCCCTGACAACCAGGCCGATGGTTCGGACAATCATGGAAAGGATCTGAGCTTCACTACCTCGTGGGCGACCTTCGGCCCCTATACATTGGACAACGCGACCTTTGCTCAGCAAGGGTGGGGCACGGTCACGACCTTCAGTCCGCAGACGGCCTCCGATCTCCAATGGCAGCTGGCAGCGAGCGCCAATTACGACATTCTGGTGGACAACATTACCCTCTTGCCCTGATCCGCGTCCTGCGAAAGCCCGCTCCTCAAAAGGGGCGGGCTTTTTTGTTTTTGGGCAACTTGAAATACATTTTTGAAAACCTCAGAATCAATCCATGAACTTTGAATTGGCTTCGGACTACAAACCCAAGGGCGATCAACCCAAAGCCATTGAGGAACTTTCACGGAATTTGGAGCAGGGTCAAACTTCCCAAACCCTCTTGGGCGTGACCGGCTCTGGCAAGACCTTTACCATGGCCCAGGTCATCCAAAAGGTCCAACGACCGGCCCTCATCATCTCCCACAACAAGACCCTCGCGGCCCAGCTCTATAGTGAGTTCAAGGAGTTCTTCCCAAAGAACGCGGTGGCCTATTTCGTCAGCTACTACGATTACTATCAGCCGGAAGCCTATCTCCCGACGACGGACACCTTCATCGAGAAGGACGCCTCCATCAACATGGAGTTGGATCGGCTGCGGCTGGAGGCAACGGCCCTGCTCCAGGAACGCCGGGATGTCATTATTGTGGCCTCGGTTTCATGTATCTACGGTTTAGGGTCGCCGGAAAATTACCAAAAGATGCATTTGGTCGTCCGGGAGGGGCAGGAAGTTCCGCGGACCGATTTCCTCAAGGGTCTGGTGGATATCCAATATGCCCGGAACGATATCGATTTCAGCCGGGGTAAATTCCGGGTCAAGGGCGATGTGATCGAGATATTCCCGGCTTACGGCGAGAACCCCTTCCGTATCGAATTCTTCGGCGACGAGGTCGAGAAGATCTCCGAGATAGACCCGGTGACCGGTAAGGCCATCAACCATCGGACGGTCCTGGCCATTTATCCCGCCAAACATTATGTGGTGCCTCATAACGTGCTACAGGGGGCTGTTTTCAATATACGGGAGGAACTCCGGACAAGGTTGCAAGAGCTCAAGAAGGCGGACAAATTGGTGGAAGCTCAACGGTTGGAACAGCGCACGCTGTACGACCTGGAGATGATCGAAGAGATGGGATATTGCACCGGGATCGAGAATTACAGCCGTCATTTCGATGGCCGCCAGCCAGGACAGCCGCCCTATACCTTGATGGATTACTTTCCCAAGGATTACCTGACCTTCATCGACGAGTCCCACGCGACCTTGCCTCAATTGAGGGCCATGTTCAATGGCGATCACGCCCGGAAAAGGAACCTGGTGGACTACGGTTTTCGCTTGCCTTGTGCCTTCGACAACCGCCCCCTTCGTTTCGAGGAATTCGAGAAGAAGACAGGCCAGATCATTTATGTTTCGGCCACTCCTTCGGAATACGAATTGAAGAGGTCCAATGGAAGGGTTGTCGAGCAGATCATCCGTCCTACCGGCCTCATGGACCCGGAGGTGGAGATACGGCCCGCCGTTACCCAGGTGGACGACCTCATCGGGGAGGTACGGGACCGGGTCAAGAAGCAACAGCGGGTATTGGTGACGACCCTTACCAAGAAAATGGCCGAAGACCTGTCCAATTACCTGAAACAATTGAACGTCAAGGTGGCCTACCTTCATTCGGATGTGGAGACCTTGGACCGAATCCGTATCATCCGGGACCTTCGGTTGGGTACTTACGACGTTTTGGTCGGGGTGAATCTCCTTCGGGAAGGGTTGGACCTTCCGGAGGTCAGTTTGGTGGCCATTTTGGACGCCGATAAGGAAGGGTTCCTTCGATCCGAAGTGTCCTTGATGCAGACCGCCGGCCGTGCGGCCCGGAACGTGGAAGGGAAGGTCCTTTTTTATGCCGACAAAAGCACCGAATCCATCCGGAAGACCGTGGCGGAGACCCAACGCCGCCGAGCCTTACAAGCTGAATATAACAAGGCCCATGGCATTACTCCCGCCACCGTCAAAAAACAGATCCGGGAACTGTTGACCACGGTCTATGAAGCCGACTATTACACGGTTCCCATAGCCGCCGAATCCCGGGATGAGGTGTATTTGTTGCCTGAGGCCATCCCGCGTAAGATCGTGGCGCTCGAGAAGGAGATGGTGCAGTTCGCCCAAAAGTATGAATATGAAAAGGCCGCCGAACTGCGGGATCAGATCAGGCAGTTGAGGGAAAGGATCAAGAGCCCGACTTGATTTCGACGATGGGCCGCCTTTCTCTGCGATCGAGGTTTTAATTGTCCTCAAATGAAAATGCATCCGACCTTGAGAGGCTAAAGGCCCGCTCCGCATCCTTTCCGGATTCACCGGGGGTCTATCTGTTCAAAGGACCCGGGGATAAGGTCCTTTATGTCGGCAAGGCACTTTCACTCAAAAAGAGGACCTCCTCCTATTTCAATCAAAAAGGGCTCGAAAGCCCCAAGGTCCGTGCTCTGGTTTTCCAGGCGAAACAATTGGATTTCGTCCTAACGGCCGATGAGAACGAAGCGCTCCTCTTGGAGAGCAACCTCATCAAGAAGCATCATCCCCGCTATAACGTCCTGTTGCGGGACGATAAAAGCTATCCCTATTTGAAGTTGACGACGTTCGAGGATTTTCCTCGGGTCCTCATCTCTCGGCGGCCTTCCGGCGATGGAGCCAAATATTACGGTCCTTATCCCAACCTCAAACTCCGGGAGATCGTGAAGATGATCTACCGCTATTTCAACATCCGGGATTGCGATTTGGACATCGACGGGCGCGCGGAAAAGGCCTGTTTGAGCTACCAGATCAAACAATGTCCCGCCCCTTGTGTCGGGTTGATCCAGAAAGCGGCTTATGGACAGTTGGTCAAGCGGGTCCAATGGTTCCTCGAGGGAAAACACGATGACCTGATGGATCATGTGCGGAGCGAAATGTTGAAGGCCTCGGAGCGCCAGGAATATGAGGAGGCCGCCAAGCTCCGGGACCTTTTGGAATCCATTTCCCAAATGCAGCGCAATTATGCCGTGCTCAGTCCGGATAAGAAAGATGTGGACGTCTTCGCCTTGGCCATGGGCTTGGGCAAGGTGTTCGTTTCCGTCATTCAAGTGCGCCAAGGCAAGGTGATCGGCCATATCAAGTTGCAGGTCGAGAATGAATTGGAGGAAACACTGGAAAATGTCTTTCCTATCTTCCTTCGTCAATATTACTTGCCGGGGATGTTCCTTCCGGATGAGGTGCTCGTTCCACGGGATTGGGCCTGTGAGCCATCGCTCGAAAGGTGGTTGACAGTCCAGAAGGGATCGGACGTTCGTATCCAGTGTGCTGAAAAGGATTGGCGCAAGGATTTGATGGGGATGGCCGAACAGAATGTGCTGGCCGCCTTGAAAGAGGAAACACAACGGACGAACATTCTGAAAGAGATCCAAGAACTATTGGGCCTGAAAAATCTGCCGCGGGGGATCGCTTGTTTCGACATTTCGACCCTTCAGGGATCTTATACGGTCGGCTCCGCCGTTTTTTTTCGTGATGGGGCGCCTGAAAAAGACCGGTATCGGAAGTTCAGGATCAAGGAATTGGAAGGACAGGATGATTTTCGTTCCCACCAGGAGATGATGCGGCGCTATTTAAAACTCCTGGAAAGGGAGGGAAATCAACCTCCGGACCTCTTCCTGATCGATGGAGGTAAAGGACAGCTCAGTGCCGTTCGAGCGGTGTTGGATTCGGAGCTTAAAAAGGGATATGGTTTGGCCTCCTTGGCCAAACGCGAGGAAGAGGTCTTTGTTCCTGAGCGATCCACCCCAGTGGATTTCAGGGGTCATTTAAAAGCCCGCCATCTGCTTCAACGTGTTCGGGATGAGTCCCACCGATTCGCGATCGGTTACCACCGGACCCTTCGGGACCGGCAGGTCCTGACTTCTTTACTCCAAAAGGTCCATGGGATCGGTCCAGCCCGTGTGAGAGCCCTTTTAAATCAATTTGGTTCGCTCCAAGGCATCCAAAAGGCCCCTCTCGAGGACTTGGCAACCGCCCCCGGTCTTTCGCGGGAACTCTCTCAAAAACTCTTCGATTTCCTGCATTCTTCAGATCGGTGATCATCCGCTCCAGGCTTTCCCTGAACGTCCCAGCTTGGTTGTCAAAATTCCTACAAATGTCCCCTGAGGTGTTATTATTTAGGCATTGCGTCAATTTAATGACGGTTTTACCTAGGCCCCGATGGACCCAAAACCTTCTCAATTTAAGGGAAGTGTACTGGCCGAACTGGTCAGTCGGACCCTCTTTGTCGGGGTAGTGATCCTCTTCGTTTATGGCAGTTTCACTTATTTCATTTCCAAGAAGACATTCGACGAAGAGATGGGGGACCGGTTGATCGCCATCGCCCGATTGACGACCGGACAGCTTCGAAGCGACTGGTTGCCGTTCCTGACCGAAAAGGGCGAACTATACGGAAAGTTCCGGCAGTTCCTGGTCCAAAAGAAGAACGAAAGCCAAGCCCGCAACATCTTCATTTCGGATTCTTCGGGGCATGTCCTTGCGGATGCCAACGGTCAGTTCGAGTTCCAAGAAAGGAATTGGCTTCTGGACCTCGATCGGGAACCTTTCCAGAAGGCGTTGGCCGGAACACCGTCGGTCTCCATCCTTTTTCCTGAGAACGATGGGGGGATCTATAAGATCGGTTATTCACCCATCTTCCGGGACGGTCAGGTGATCGGCGTCCTGGGAGTGGAAGCCAATGCCCATTTCATGGATGGATTGAACCGTTTCGCGAAGGTGCTGTTCAGCCTCGGTCTGATCTGTCTCCTACTGATGGGAGGGCTCCTTTTGGCCTTTGGAAGAAGGTTCATTCTGCCCATCGAAGAGATGGCGAAAGCGTCCCAGCGGATATCGGAAGGCGATTTCAGCCAAAGGGTTTCCATTTCCTCCACCAACGAATTGGGCGCCCTCGCCTACGCTTTCAACGAGATGACCCAAAGGCTCCAAAGCCACAACGAATACATCCTTGAAAGCATGTCCAACGGCCTTTTGGTCCTAGACCTGAATGGTATCGTGACATCCTTCAACCAAGCCGCGTCCGAGATCCTGGGCCTGGGCAAGGACCGTGTCCTGGGAGGGCGGTTCGAGGATGTTTTCAAGGATGTTCCGGTCTTCCTACGCGCCCTTCAAGAGGCCCAGCTCCGCCATCAGGTATTGGAGAACCGGGAGATCAACTTGTCCGAGGAGGAGCCCAAGTTCCTGCAGATCCGGAGCGCCCCCCTCTTGGGCCCGGATTCGAGGGAGTTGGGAACGGAGGTCCTCTTCACGGACGAGACACCCTTGCGGAAGCTCCAGACCCGGATCAAGACGGCCGAGAAAATGGCCACGATCGGCGAATTGGCCGCCGGTATCGCCCATGAGATCCGGAATCCCCTTGGGGCAATGAAAGGTTTCACCGAGATCCTGCAAAAGAAGGTCGTCAATGTGCCGGGGGCGAAGGAAATGGTCATGGACATCGCCTCGGAGATCGAGATCCTGAACAAGATCGTCACGAACTTCCTCGTGTTCGCCAAACCGACGGCTGTGGACGCCCAGGATGCCGATCTGGCCGAGGCGGTCGCCGGCGTGGTCCCTTTGGTTGAACAGGAGGCTGCGGTCCGGAAGGTCACCCTCCATCTCGAAAAAGGAAACGGAATGTCCCTTCCGTTGGACGTGGACCAATTCCGTCGAGCCATGCTGAACCTGGCCCTGAACGCAGTCCAAGCTTCGCCGCCCGGGAGTGAGGTTTGGATCGTGATCCGGGAATTCTCCCGTCCAGCTTTGGCCGCCTTCCTGAAAAGGGAGGGATGGGGTGATCCATCCTACGACGAGACCGTCCCGGATTGGGCCATGGTCTCCGTCCAAGACCGTGGTCCGGGAATGAACCCGGAGAGCCTGAAGCGGCTGTTCACGCCTTTTTTCACGACGAAAACGGAGGGATTCGGATTGGGTCTCTCCATCACCAAGAAGATCGTAGAGGCGCTCGGGGGGACCGTGATCGCGGCCAACCGTCCGGGGGGCGGGGCCCAATTCGCCATCTTATTGCCGTTGGGCGAGACCAAAGAGGAGGGAATGTCATGAGCACGATCCTGATCGTGGACGACAAATCCAGCATGCGCAAGGTCCTGAAACAGACCTTGGAGACGGACCAGAAGAACATCCTGGAAGCGGAGGATGGCGAAAAGGCCTTGGAGATCATCAAGTCCAAGCACGTGGACCTGGTCATCACCGACATCAAGATGCCCAAACTGGACGGGATGAACCTCCTGAAAATGATCAAGGAACTCGATACCGAGATCGTGGTCATCATCATGACGGCTTATGGGACCATTGAGACGGCGGTGGAGGCCATGAAACTGGGTGCCTACGACTACATTACCAAGCCTTTTTCCACCGAGCAGGTCAAGATCACCGTGGAAAAGGCCATCGAGCGCCAGAAGCTCCTTTACGAGAACAAATACCTGAGGGAGAAGCTCAATGACCAATACAACTACAAGCGGATCGTGGGGAACAGCCCGGCCATGCAACCGGTCTATGAGCTTATCGAGAAGGTGGCGCCGACCGATACGGCGGTCCTGGTCCGCGGCGAGTCCGGAACGGGAAAGGAGCTGGTGGCCCATGCCATTCACTTCAACAGCCGCCGGAAGGAAAAACCCTTCATCAAGGTGAATTGCGCCGTCCTGGCCGAAGGAGTCCTGGAAAGCGAGCTTTTTGGCCACGAAAAAGGGTCCTTTACCGGGGCGGCCGGCAAACGGATCGGCCGTTTTGAATTGGCCAATGGCGGCTCCATCTTCCTCGATGAGATCGGGGACATCAGTCTTTCCACTCAGGTCAAGCTCCTGCGGGTCCTCCAGGAAAAGGAGTTCGAGCGGGTCGGCGGGACCGAAAGCATCAAGGCGGATGTGCGCGTGGTAGCCGCCACGAACAAGAACCTGGAAGAGGCCATCAAAAAGGGACAGTTCCGGGAGGATCTCTTTTTCAGGCTCAACGTCATCCCGATCCAGGTCCCACCCTTGCGGGAAAGGCGGGAGGACATCGAGCGTTTGGCCGGCCATTTTCTGGGACGTTACAGCCAGGAGGCCAACAAGAAGATCGCGCGGATCGATAAAAAGGCGCTGGACCTCCTGGCCCGCTACAACTGGCCCGGGAATGTGCGGGAACTGGAGAACGCCATCCAACGTGCTGTCGTCCTCGCCGATTCGGACACCATTTTCCCCTCGAACCTTCCCTTGGATATCCAGACCTTCCAAAAAGACGACCTTCTTCATCAGCTGAGGGATGACGCCAGCTTGACCGAAAAGGTCGAAAATTATGAGAAAGAACTGATCCTTAAGGCGATGGAAAAAGCGGGACATGTGCAGACCAAGGCGGCGAAACTTTTGGAGATCAACCGGACGGCCCTGATCTATAAGCTTAAAAAATATGGATTGTTGTCGGATGCCAACGAAGGGGCCGAAAAAGCCGAATGAGACCTTTGCGCTACCTGATCCTTTTTTGGGTGGGATTGTCCTGGAACCTTCTGGGGGCGACCCCGGAGATGAGTCCCTCGCCAACCGTCGGCCTTTCGGCCGCCCAATGGGAGGAGGCTTTTGCCCGTTTCGAGACGTCCTTTGCCCTGCAAACGGCCAGGTTGAATGACCTGAGGAAAGGGATGGACAAGGGGCAAAGCACGACCCAGGAACTGAACGCCCAAGTGGACCATATCCGGAACGGGAAGGAACCGGGTGTTTTCGACCAAGCGCGGCTGAACCATCTTTTGAACGAATTGAAGGACCAACTGGAAAGGAACGCGGCCCTCCAACGGCAATGGACGGATGTCCAAAAGGACCAAGAGCAAAAAGGGCTCTCGCTGATCTCGATGCTCAATGACCGGATCGAAGGTCTTTTGGAAAATCCCGGGTCGGCCGAAGGCGACCCCGCGGCCTTGCTGGCGAACCTGGCCCATTTCGCCCAGAAAAGGCGGCAGGTCCAGGAGGCGCTCGACCGTTATCGAACGAAGAGGGAAAAGACCAAGACTCCGCCTCTTTCCGCCTTCCGGGACCTTGGTGCGAACGATCCCGAAAGCCTGGAAATGACCTTGGACCTTTTGCGGGAGCGCCAAAAAGCGCTCCAGGAAGAGGACCAAAGATTGTCCATCGAGATCGATGGGATCCAGGAAGAGCTGAGCCTCCAACGGAAGATGAAGGATTTCCTGGCGGGGATCAAGCGCCTGAACCAGGACTCAGGGGCGCCTCCGGAGAGTTCCGAACGGACCAGTCTTTCCCGCCTCTATGGCGGAAAGAGCGCCGAACGATTGGCCGGCCGCCTCGTCCAATTGAAATCGGCCCTCTTAAAGAACCGTTCCACCCGCGAACAGATCACCCAACTCATCTCCCAAATTCAGGAAAAGAGCAATTCCTCGAAGGAAAGGAAAACGCAATGAAATGGATCATCCTAGGGGCCCTTTTGGCCTTGGGCCCCATGCCGTTGGGGGCCCAAGAAAACGGAGCCTCCACCTTGGTCGGAAAGCTCCTGTTGGACCCGGTGGTCGTCGGGTTCCGCTATGACGACAATGTGCTCCGATCGGTCAGCTCCTCGAACCGGTTGGCCGACGGGATCTATTCGCTCAACCTGGGAGGGACCGGGACCTTGGAAGTGGGGCGATTGCGGATGGAGGGCGTCTATCAACTGGGCGACGATCAATATCAG
>DASZRK010000057.1 GCA_035549195.1 bacterium | reverse complement strand
ACCAACACCAAGACCCCGACCAATACGCCGACGGTGACCTTCACCTTTACGCCCACCAACACCCCGACCAACACCTTCACGGCTACCGATACCTTCACCTTCACCAACACCCGCACACCTACCAATACCCCGACCGCGACCTTTACTTTCACTTCCACCGCCACCGCGACCGATACCTTTACGGCTACTAACACCTTCACCTTTACCAACACCCGCACGCCTACCAACACCCCCACCGCGACCTTCACCTTTACCCCGACCAACACCCATACGGCCACTTACACGCCCACCAATACCGCTACCAACACTGCCACCAGCACGCCGACCAGCACCTACACCCCGACCTTCACCTCTACGCCCACCGATACCTTCACCCCCACGCCTGGGGTGAATATCGCCAAGAAGGTGTCGGAAAGCGTGGCGAATTCCGGGGATGTGGTGACCTATAGCCTGATCCTCAATGTGGTGCAGTCGCCGGCCTCCTCGGTGACGGTGACGGATCACTTGCCGGCCAACGAGACCTTCCAAGGGTTCTTGATCACGCCCTATGGCGGGACACCCTCGAACAACGGCAACGACCTGACCTGGACCTGGAACCCGCCGCAGAGCCTGCCGGTGGGTCCGGCCACCATCACCTATCAGGCCAAGATCGCGGACCTGCTGAAGGGCGGGACCATCCTGACCAACAGCGCCGAGCTGACCTACGCGGGAGGCCCGGGGCCGAAGAACGCGTCGGTGAACGTGGTGATCGCGTCCACCTATGAGGTGAAGGTGTCGGTGTATAACGAGAGCGGAGAGCTGGTGAAGGAGATATGGGTGCAGGAGATGTCGCAGCAGATCAAGAATTTCGACCTGTCGAGCGCGGCCATCACCCAACTGGGCGGGAAGACCTACGTGGAGGTGGGTGGGCAGCTCTTGGCGGCTTGGGACGGGACGAACCAAATGGGCGACCCGGTGGACAACGGGGTCTACCATCTGCAGGTCTCCAGCACGGACACCTATGGGGTGGTGACGAACGTTTCCCAACTGGTGACGGTGAGCCGTTCGATCGCCAAGATCCAGGTGAACATCTACAACGGAGCTGGCGAGGTCATCCGGCATCTTTATTCCTATGCGGACGATCCCGGGAACGCGTCCTTGGGCAATGTGTCGCTATCCGGAAGCCTCCTCGCGCCCGAAGCCGGAACGCCCACGGCAGGGGGGAATGCCAGTGTGACCATCTATTTCAACGGTACCCAGGTGGTCTGGGACGGCCGGAGCGATTCAGGTGCCATCGTCACCAATGGCGTCTATCAGGCAGAGGTCCATTGGGTGGATGGGCAGGGTGGGGAACAGGTGGTCTCGAAGTCCGTCGTGGTCCAACGCGGGTCCAACCCCTTGGCCGATGGAAAGGTCTATGCCGCGCCTAATGTCCTGACCAATGGTACGGTCCAGACCACGATCCAGGTCCAATCACCCGTAGCCTATACCCTGACGGTCCGTCTCTATGACATCGCGGGGGAATTGACCAAGCCCGCGCAGACGGGTCCAGGTGGTTCGAAGTATGTCATCTTGGATGTGACTGGATTGGCCAGCGGGTTCTATTATGCGGCGGTCGACTTGGTCGACCCGCAGGGGAACCTAGTACAGAAACAGGTCATCCCCATTTTGATCAAACACTAAAGGAATCTGAGGTTCCGGATTGCCTACCAAGGGCCCCTTTTGGGGCCCTTTTTTATTTTCCCTTAAGCTTTTCCAACAATTGGAGCGCCCGCAGGGTGGCCGGATGGTCGTGGCCCAGGGCCTTTTCTAGGATGCGGACCGCTTCCTGTTGTTGCTCCCGGGCTTTTCCTTCTTCTTTCAGGGACCGATCGACATAGGCCAACTTCTCCAGGAGAAAGGCCGTACGCGGGTGTTCGGGCCCGTAGTATTGCCGGGTGAGGGCCAGGACTCGCCAAAATAGGGCTTGAGCGATCTTGAAACGGCCCAGGGCCTGGTCGGTTTCGGCCGACTCCTGAAGATAAGGGATGTTGGTGAAAAGGTCGGGGCCGATCAGGCGGTCGCGGATGGCGGCGGCTGCCTCATAAAGATCCGTCGCTTGTCCGGTGCCCGCCGCGCGATGGATATCGCCGCTGAACTGAAGGGAACGGCCGACTTCGGGGCTGTCGGCCCGGTACAGGGTCTTGCGATCGGCCAGGGAACCTTCCGCCATTTTTAGGGCCTCGTCCTTCTTTCCGGCGGCCAAGAGGGTCCTGGCCAATTCTTCCTCAACTTGCCAACGCGGCGGGACCTGGGACCTCATACCCAGGCATTCCCGAAGACGATCTTCGGAACCAGGAAGGTCTTTGTTCTCCCTCGCCAGGATGCCCCACTCCAACAGGCATTGGGCTTCGTCGGAATCCCCATTTTGGGAGAGGATTTTGTACGCCTTTTGAACGCAAAGGGTCGCTTCGTCGAACCGTCCCAGATCCGACAAAAGGGCCGCCAAGTCGAGGAGGGAAAGCCCGACCGGCTTGGACCCGAGGCCGAAGGCTTTTTCCCTCAGGGCCAGGGCCCAACGGTAATCCTCCTCGGCCCTTGAATAGAGACCGGCGGTCCTTTCCAGGGCCGCCAGATCATCAAAGATGGGTGCCAAGGAGGGATGGAGGTCCCCGAACTGGTCCTGGGCGATCCGCAGGGCTTTACGTTCGCGATCTATGGCTTCGGAAAAATTCCCGTCTTGCGCCAGATTGGGCGGCGCGGAGCGGTAGGATCCCAAAAGACCCGTGTCCATCATGGGTTCGGCGGCTTTGAGGCCGTTGGCCCAACCCAAAAGAAGCACAGGAAGCGCCCAAGAGAAGTGTTTCATGGAAGGGTCCCTTCCAAATGATCGAGGTCGAAGGGTGTCGGGATAGGCCGGGCCTGGAAATCAGGGGCTTCCGGACAGACCGCGCCCAAGGCCCCTAGGTTGGCATCCCGCTCGAAAATGTCCTGCCAAAGGTCTCCCGCCCCTCCCTGGTCGTTGTAGACCTCCCGGGAAAGATGGGGGCCGCCGTCGAAGCTCAAGGCATCGGCCCGGGCCAATCCGCCCGAATTCCCAACGTCGGAGATCACGTAGCAATCCTCACATCCCTCCGGGTATGACGAAGAAGCCCTCCCGGAATCGGTCCGCAAGGAGAGGAACCAACATTCGGGGGAGAAATTGGCGGCGGCCAGACCCTTCCAGCCGATCGTGACCCATTGATATCGGACGCTGGATCGGTCCGCTTCCAAAGCGGTGCCTTCGGCCATGGCCACGCATCGGTGGATCCGGAACTCGTTCTTCAGGATCACGTAACGCAAGGGGGTCTTGGGGTGACCGACCTTGCGGACCCGGATCGCCAGGGCTTGGGCCTGGAAGCCGCAATGGAAATGGAGCGATTGTCCCGACCAACGGGCATGGGCCTTATCACCATCCGGGCCCATCCCATAGATGGGTTGGGAGCCGGATTGGTCGTAAGGGTTTCCCTGGAACCGGTTGCCGAGGCCAAAGAGGGCATAGAGGGGTTGCTGGTCCTTTTTCACCCAGCGGTCCTTCGCCAGGAGAAGGGTATTGGCCATTGGGTCCGGGCTTCCGTCCCCTGGACGAAAGGCGTTCAGGGGAGTGGTCGAGGCAAAGGAAGCGTAATGGTCCTTGTCGCAGGGGTTGACCTGATGGTCCCCGCCCCGGTAGAGGTCGGCCCGGAGGACCAAATGGTAGACCTGTCCCCGGATCAGGGGCGCGGTGTCCAAGGGAACGGTCATCCAACGTTCCGGGGAGGGGACAAGGTCCTGACGGCTGAGGTCCTGGCCGGAAGGCAGGCCGTGGTCGTCGCCCTGGATGGAAAGGGTATAGGCGGGGGGATGGGAAGCCTGGTCACAATAGACTGCGGCGGCGGTCAACGTGATGTCCTCGGGGCAAGTGAATCGGAAGGAGATCCGTTGATCGGGGGAATCCAAGCGGTGAGGGACCCTTTGGTCGACCACGAACCAGTTCCCGAAGTCGGCCTCGGCCGGGGAAAGGGTGCCGAGGAACAGAAGGGTCAGGATGAAATGGAATTTCATGTCGTCATCCTAACATTGGGTTCCCAAGCGGAGGCGAACCCTTCCGAAAACCGAAAAGGTTCTGCCGACTGGTCCAAGGTCCACCTAAAACGTTTTCGCAAAAAAGTAACATCATTATGGCAACGTGATCTTAGGAAATGCCTGATGGACCCCTAAAATCATTAACAAATAGCCGTTGGGCCTTCCCTTTTCCGACGCGTGCCCGCTAAGGATATGGTTTGTTTTCACGCTCATTCAATGAAAAACGATGCAAGTCATTGACCGGTCCGCTGCAGACACGAGTAATGTTCTTGATCGTTCTTTTCATCACACCGGTCCATCTTTTGGCCGGTACCCCCTCGAACTACCCACCCAGCTGTCCTCCCAACCCGAATCTGCTGAACGTCAATCACATCACGCAGCATTACATGTACACCGGTTTGGGTGTCGGGTACACGGCCAATACGGCGGCTTGGCATACCTATAACAGTGGTTCGGGGAACGCGCCTGTGGTCGTTTCGGGGATCCCCGGCGGCGGGACAACGGTGGTCAAGGCCTTCCTCTATACGGTCCAGCAATATTGGGCCCCCAACAGCTGTGTGAACGCGGTAACAGTGAACGGCACCGCCTTTACCGGCGGGTTTCAATCGGGCTACGGCGATTCCCAGAATGGGTGGTGTCATCCCATCTATGGATGCAATGACGGGCCCGCGAACATCTATTACTACTGCAACGAACGTTATGACATCACCAGTCTTGTCAGCGGCCTCAAGAACGGGACCTATACCATCACCAGTCCGGCGCTTTACGGCCTACTGACCGCCTCCATCGTGGTCGTTTACCAGACCCCGGGCGGGACCGCTACCACCACAGTGGACTTGGCCGACGGGCTTTTCCTTTGGGTCTATGGCGAGATCAACGGGGATAATTTCGAGGGCTATCCTCCGGCGAAGACGGACCTGGATTGGGGCTGTGCGGGGAATCCGGTCTGCAGTCCTCCTGACGACAAGTTCACCCGGATCGGGGGTACGGGACTCCCCAACGACAGTGACGGTGGGAACCCGGCAGGAACCACCATGACGGATGAGTTCGTTTCGCCCTCCAGCAGTGTGAGCAGCCCCTCGGTCCTTTGGCAGAGCGGTCCTGGTGTCCTGGGGCCTCCTGGCACCAACGGTGGATACCCTTGGGCGAATATCGGAAATTACACACCAGGTGCAGGTGTCCTGAGCCCGGGTGACACCAAAATCAGCTGGACCATGGGAAACCCCTTGAAGAACACCGCCGGCAAGGACACGGCCTGGGTGAACGTTCTGGTCAATTCGACCACCTGCCAGCCGCCCACCCCGACCCCTACCCCCACGAACACCAACACGAGGACCTCAACACCGACCTCGACCGCGACCTTCACCTTTTCTTCAACGGCCACCGCCACCTCCACCGCCACCCGGACCAACACCTCGACCGCCAGCAGCACTTCCACTTCGACCAGCACGTCCACCTCCACGAGCACTTCGACCTTTACCCGTACTTCCACACCGACCTTTTCCATGACTCCCACGGCCACTGCGACAAGGACCAACACGGCCACCGCCACAAGCACCTCCACCTCCACCAGTACTTTCACCTCGACCAGTACGTCCACCCATACGACCACCTTTACGTCCACAAACACCGCCACTTCCACTTCGACCTCCACCAGCACGGCGACGGCGGTCAATACCTCCACTTCTACAAGTACGGCGACGGCGGTGGCGACGGCGACCTCGACGAGCACCGTCACCTCGACCCGGACCTCGACCTCCACTTTCACGACCACGTCTACGGCGACCAGTACCTCTACCGCCACTGATACTTCTACGTCCACCAATACGAGGACCGCGACCAATACCTCGACCTCGACCTTCACCTTCACGCCGAGCTTCACGCCCACCAACACCTTCACGACGGTGCCCTCGGCCACCGCGACCAACACCTTCACCGTGACCGATACCCACACCCCTACCAACACCTTCACCAACAGTTTCACTCCGACCAAT
>DASZRK010000056.1 GCA_035549195.1 bacterium | reverse complement strand
TTGGAATAGAGCTGGTATTCCTGCTTGATCTGCATCTGGGTCTGTTGGGCCGAGGGGAAGAATTGCTTTTGGAAGGTGGGGTAATAGTCCGCCGTCAAAAGGCCTTTGAAATAGGCCAGGTCGTCGGACCACATGGCGCCGGAGCGGCCAAAGAAGTGGTCGCCGAATTCCTTGAGGAGGGGAATGCCTTCGGGTGCCCATGCTGGAATATGTTCGGCTTGCCCCGCGGCCGGTCCCGGATCCCTTTTTGGCACCTTTCCTTCGGACGGCGCCTTGGTCCGGGATGACCCATTCGTGGCCATTGGCTTGTGCCCAATGGCCGGGTATGGGCTGGCTGGTTGATTTTGAGAAATCTTGGCCTCAGGCGCCGGCTGAGCGGGAGCCGGAGAGGCCGGCGGCTGGGAGTTGACCCCGGCATGACCCTGGAAAAGGTTCGTGATCCCGTGGTACCCCAAAAAGACCAGTAACCCCAGGGCGACCAGGGCGTGGAGCATATAGCGCCGGGTGAGGGTCCCCAGGGCCCTCTTCAGGTTAGCGGCCAGGAACTTCCTCAGGGGGTCCGAGGTCAGGTAGAGGTAGAGCTCTTGAAGGGGTGTCGAGCCCTCTTTGGGGTCTCCGGCTTCGCCCGCCCCCCGGCTCGACACACCCAAGTCACGTCCCACACCTGGAGAGGTCTGGGACAGGGGTGTCTTCCCTTGGGGTTCCTGAGCAGCCTTGGGTTCGGGAGCCGGGGCGGATTCGAGCGCCTGGGCGGGGGTGGCCTTCGGGGCCGGCACAGGGGCCTTCCCCTTGGCGGGGACCGGGGCTACGCCCCCATTTTTAAAGGCGGCAACCATTTGCCGGACCTGGCCCATGGTCATCCCCTCTTCCAACACCCGGGGGAGGGCCTTTTCGACATCCAGAGGGGTTCCCAAGGCGGCCAATTCCAAAATTGGCCGTTCTTTGACGCGGTCAGGGTCCCCCCATTTTATAACAGTGTTATAAATCAGCTCCCGGGAGGCCGGGGTGAGGGCCTTGGCCAGCTTCAAGGCATAGCTGACCCGGGCCTGGGTAACCCCCAATCGGTCCGCCAGGTCGGCCTGGCTAAGCCTCTGGTCCCCCTGATTGCCCTCGTTGTAGAGCTTCTCAACCCGGATATCCCAATCGAGCCAGAAAACCGACTCCCCCTCATTGGAGCCCATGGCCAGGACCTTGGCCTGTTCCAGGGGGATGTCCATCACCTCGACCTCCACCTGGGTATGGCCCAGGCGCCGGAAGGCCTCCCGGCGTCTTTGCCCGGAGATGACCGCCCAGGGGGCCTGGTCATTCCCTTTCCAAACCAAGATGCGGGGCACCTTGCCTCCAGCCTGGATGTAGGCCATGAGGTTCTTGAGGGGCTCTTCGAAGATGACCTTGCGGGGGTTCCAATCGGGGACCACCAGATCGGCGACGGGCAGGAGCTGGATCACGGGACTGAGGGAATTCATAGGGACCTCCGGCATATAAAAATGGCGACGGAGGCAAATTAAAAAAAGGCCTTTGGATGTTCCAGGAAATTTTGGCGGGAGGATGAAAAAAGTGGGTCGGGGGGAGGATTTCGGACAGAGTTTGGGCGAAAACACGGACACCCAAGGCTCTCACCACGGAGACACGGAGAGCACGGAGAAGACCAAGACCCATTGAGCCACCGATGGCCCGCTTCATGAGGGTTCCGTAGGAACCTGCGGGCAATACCGATCCCATCGAATTCTTTAAGAAAGATCGGCATGCATGGGATACATGGGATGGAATTAAAGACAGAACGAACCAACACGAAACATCCGAAAACGCACAGGGATCCACCACAGAGACACAGAGGGCACGGAGAAGACCAAGACCCATTGAGCCACCGATGGCCCGCTTAATGAGGATTCCGTAGGAACCTGCGGGCCAATACCGATCTCATCGAATTCTTTAAGAAAGATCGGCATGAAGGGGATCAAGGGGATGGCCCTAAGAACGGACCGGATCCAACCCGAAGAGCCCTGCGGCCGGGCTCCCCATCGTGGACAATTTTCCTCAAAGTTTAATTTTCCCTAGCCTTTTATGGGCCTTGAGAGGGCGCCTTTTGGGTGAAGGCTTCCGACCCTCCCCATTGACGATTTTGAGGGACACCAGAGTGACCAGGAAAGCCACCACAATCCCGAAAGAAACTTCCAGGAACCTATGCAGGGCCACCATCCAAGGTGTTCCATGATGCGTGATCAGCATGACGATCGCGACGGTTACGCCGGCAAAGCGGTAGGTTTCCCAACGGCCGATGACCGCGCAGATGAGTGTGGTGATGAGGACCGCCAACGCGAAGGACCACAAGGAGGCGCCAAAGAAGGATACCGCGCAGGCGCCCACTAAGGCGCCGATAGCCGTCCCCGCCAACCGGCTAACCGAGGCCCTTTCCAGTTCCCCCAGGTCGGACTGCATGACGATGATCGCGCTGACAGCCGCCCAATAGGGTTCGGGCAGTTGAAGCAATCCAGCGAGGTAGAGAGCCAGGGTGGCCGCGGCGCTCGTCTTTACCGCTTGGGTGACAAAACCCGCCTGGCGTGGAGTCAAAATATCGCCCTGAACCTTCAAGGTCATCATTCGTACAGCCTTTTTACTTTCATCCACTCTCCAATCCGGGTCCCCGTCGTGGACACCAACTTAGGAATTACCCGAGTCTATCCGGCATGGCAACCGGCACTACTTGTCGGCCGTTTCGCCGGTACACCCTAAAATCACTATCGAAGGTTAAAATAACGGCTTTGGGATCCAGCTCGGACATTTTTACGAGGCAGGCGTCTGCCAACGACATGGGTAAGCTGGAATACCTGGACATTAAGGCTTCGACAGCTGTTAAGTGGGGTTCCAACCGGAAAGATAAGTCCAGTACGCCGCGATCCAACAGCCCAAACACCGCGTGGGCCCCGCCTTTCATCCCACGCACTAAAAAACAAGCTTCAGAAATAACTGCCTCGCAGGTCGCCAACGGAGGTTCAATGGATTCGAAGAGGTCGCGGGCCCAAGGGTGATATTGGTCCCGGCTATTCAATAACGCGACTAGGGGGCCAGTATCAACGATGTAGTTTTGTCTCATTCACCATACCCACGCATGTGCTTGGGTGCGGTGGATAAATCGGAGGCGCCACGGAGGGTTCCCACCAATTCTCCCGCCAGATCGGCGGCGGAACGTTTACGCTGTTTAGCAAGGCCGTTCAAGGCTTCCCTTAAAACGGCGGAACGGCTGACATGGCGCTTGCGGGCCAAGTTTTCCAATTCCCGCTCCAGGGATTCAGGAATTTTGACGGTAATGGTCTTCATGCGATCCTCCAACGGTAATACGGTTATGCCTCAATGGTAACACATATCTCCAGGAGCCATCAAGCGGAACAAAGCCCATAAAGATCGTCCAACGCGGGTCCCCGTCGTGGACAAGGAAAGCCCGGCATGACCGCCGTCAATTTCCCGGTGTCGTCGAACCCTTCAACGCGATCATTTCCAACGCGTTCCGGGCCATGGTCTTCACGTCCAAATGGGCCATGCAGGCCATGAGGGAACAATGGTCCAGCCCGCAATGGGAGCAGGGCACTTCCGCGTAGGCCGCCCGGTGGGGCGCGTCATAGGGGAACCAGATCTCCGGCTCCCCGGGCCCGAAGATGCCCAGCGTCGGCGTGCCCACCGAGGGCCCCACGTGCATGGGACCCGAATCGTTGGCCACCAGCACGTCCGCCGCCTCGATGAAGGCCATCAGGCCCCGGAGGTTCGGCTGGTCGATGACGAGCCAGTCCTTGTCCATGTGGTCCTGGAACTCCTCGGCCAGGTCCCCTTCCTTGGGCCCGAAGATATAGAGGGGCCGCACCCCGCTTTTTTTCAGCCAGAACCCCAGCTCGATGAACTTCTCCAGGGGCCAGCGCTTGGCGGGCCAGGAGGCGCCCGGGCAGATCACCGCCAGCTTTTCGCCGGGCTTCAGGGAGGCCCGTTCCAATATCCGTTCCACCTGGGCCTTTTCCGCTTCCGTGACCCCCGAGAGGGTCCGGTAGTTCCCCACCGGCAAGCCCAGCACCCGCACCTGGTCCAGGTAGGCCTCGGTCACCCGGCGGCGGCCGGAAGCGAAGGCCGGCGAGGAGGGCGGGGCCAGATGGGTATAGGCCCAACTGCGTCCCCGGTTCTCGAACCCCACCCGCACCGGCGCCCCGGAGAAGAAGGACAGGAAGGCGGTGCGCATGTTCCCGAAAAGGTCCAGCACCAGGTCGAACTTCTCGGCCCGGAGCTTCCGGTAGAAGGCGATCTGGTAGAAGGGGTCGTTCTTGCGCGAAGGGTCCAGCGCCAGCACCCCGGCGACCCGGGGATGGCCTTCCAGGAGGGGCGCGTAGGGGGCCTCGGTCAGGAACCACACCTTCGCGTCGGGGTTCGCCTTGTGGAACAGTTCGGGAAGGCCGGTGGCCAGGATGAGGTCCCCCAGGAAGCGGGGACGGAGGATGAGGATCTTTTGGAAGGAAGGGGTCAAGACCGGACCAGGCTCTTCAATGACCGTTTGATGGCCTTCAGGACGTCCTCGGGCTGGAGGGCCACCATGCACTCATGCTTCTTGTCCACGCAGACCGTCAGGCGGCAGGGGCGGCAGGGCACTTCCTTGAGCACTTGGGGATGGCGCTCGATCGAATAGGGATGGTCCTTCTGGATCGGGTCCGGCCCCCAAAGGGTCAGGGTCGGGGCGCCGACGCCGGCCGCCAGGTGGCGGTAGGCCGCGTTGACGCCGACCCAAAGGGCCGACTTCTGGTAGAGGGCCAGGAGCGGCAGAACTCCCCGGCCCGAATAGGACGGGAGGGAGGGCCCGGCTTGTTTCTCGATCTCCTGCAGGCGGTCCTTCTGGGCGGGCAGGCAGGTGAGGAAGGTCTTGACCCCGTTGGCGTCCAGCTCGCGGATCACCATGGCCCATTTGGAGGGATACCACTCCCGGGTCGGATAGGCGGCGAAGGGGTTCAGGGCCACCACCATGTCCTGGGCGCTGAAGCGGTTGGCCTTCCAGAAGGTCTCGGCGAAGGAACGGGCCTCGTCGGGAACGTTCCAGATGCCGCCCGAGCGCTCCAGGGGACGGGGCGCCAGCCCCAGGGCCCGGGCCATGAAAAGGTCCGTCTCGTAGGAGGTCCGCTTCCTCCCCGCGGGCAGGGGCACCAGGTGGTCGTAAGAGGCGTTCAAGCCGGGAAGGCCGGGGCCGATCCTCAAGCCCGCCCCGCATTGGGAGACCAGCCGGGAACTGGCGGCGCTGCCGGTCAGGTCCAGGGCCAGGTCGAAGTGGCGCTTTTGAAGGCCGGTCAGGAAGCGGCCCGTGCGCCAGGCCCTGAGGAGGAAGCCCCTCTGCCAAAGGCCCTCGGAGGAATAGGCCAGGACCTCGTCGGCCCAGCGGGAATGGAGGAAAAGTTCGTGGAGGTAGGGTTCGACCAGGACGGTGACGCGGGCCTGCGGGAACCCGGCGCGGACGGCCTCGAAGACGGGGGCGGAGAGGAGGGTATCCCCCATCGAGCTCAACTTCACCACCAGGATCCGTTTCATATCAGGCTCCCTGTCGCGAACAGCCTTTTTCGTCAACCAAAAGCCGAATCATCCAACAAACGGGATCCATGGATGATCCGAAGAATATAAACCGTTCTTTGGGAGATCCGGAAGATCGTCCGGTAATCCCCATAAAGGATATGACGGTATCCTGTTCCCAATACTTCGTTTTCCGGGACCGAGGGACATCTTTCAGGATATTGTTCCAGAGTGGCGATCTGGTGCTCCATGCGGGAGATGAATCTTTCGGCTTCCCGCCGGCTGTCCTTGGCGATATGGTCCCAAATTCCCTTCAGATCCTCCTCGGCGACGCGGGTGACCTTAACCTGATATCGAGCGGGCATGTTTGAACTCTTTCAAGAAGGCGCGGGCGGGGCGCACCCGATGCGAGGTCACATCCTTCTCGGCCGAAACAAGTTCGCGGGCAAGGTTCACGGCGCTCAAATAAACCTCATAGGCTTTCGCGTTCATGAGGACGGCGTCCGCCTTTCCATTGACGGTCAGCACGACCGGGCGGCCGGTCTTGTGGATCTGGTCCAATAGGCTCCGGGTATTGCGCTTCAGGTCCGTCACCGACCGAATATCCTCGGAAAACTTGATCCCCATGGCCGCTCCCTTGGTTAAGCATCTTATTAGGTGCTTAATTTAGCACTATTCCCCGCCCGAGGAGCGATTATTTCGGGACCGATCTTCCCCCGGCCCTTGAGCTTTTTCAGGACCGTCCGGTGCACTTCGTTCACCGAGATGGCGTGCAGGCACTTGTAGCCGATGGGGCAGGTCCGCTGGAAGCAGGGACTGCATTCGAGGTGCTTGTAAATGACCTCGTGCCCCTTCCCGAAGGGCCGGGTCCAATCGGGCGAGGTGGACCCAAAAAGGGAGACGGTCGGCGTCCCCACCCCGGCGGCCACGTGCATGGGCCCGGTGTCGTTGGTGATGAGCAGGCGGCAACGCGCCAGCATGGCCCCCAGGATGGACGGGGTCGTGCGCCCCGCCAAGAGATGGATGCGCCCCTCCCGCTTCGCGTCCCACCCCTCGGTCAGGGGCTTGAGATAGGCCTCTTCCTCCAGCCCCCCCAGGATCAGGAGGTTCTCCTTGCGTTCGGCCAGCAAAAGCCCCATCAACTCCTTCCAATAGGCCAGGGGCCAGCGCTTGGCCGGGCCATAGGTGGCGCCGGGCGCCAACGCGATATAACTCCCCTTCTGGGGAACGCCCATGTCCTTCCAGACCCGCTGAAGACCGGCCTTCGCCTCTTGGGGCACGGGGCAATGAAGGGCCGCCGTCCTGTCCCGAAGGGGCCGCCCAAGACCCTTTTGGACCAGGGCCAGGTACTCCGCCACCAGGTGCCGTTGCCGGGCGTCCGCCTGGGGCACCACCTGGGTGAGGAACAGGTCGCGCCCTTCCCCGCCCCACCCGATGCGTTCCGGGACCTCGCCCAGGAAAAGGAGGAACGCCGACGAGAAGGAAGTGGGCAGGACGAGGGCCTTGTCGAATTTTCCGGCCTTGATCCAGGCGGCGGTGGCCCAGTAGCCCTTCCAGCCCTTTTCCACGGGGATGAAGTCATCGACCCCGGGGAAGTTCTTCCAAAAATCCTCGAAGACGGGCTTGGCCAGGATGGTCAGGTGGGCTTGGGGGAACATCCGCCTCACCGCCGTCACGGCGGGGGTGGACATGAGGGTGTCCCCCAGCCAATTGGGCACGCGCACGAGGATCTTTAAAGTCTTTGAATTTCCTTCGGTTCGCAAAGATCCTCTCTCCGTATCTCCGTGTCTCCGTGGTGAATGGTTTTGGCTCATCGGCTCCGCCTCATCGACCGCTTCACCGCCCCTTCCACCAGGTCCACCGTCATGTCCTTCATGCACTTGAAGTGTCCCAGGGGGCAGACGTTCTTCCCGTGCACGTCGCAGGGCCGGCAGGGCAGGCCCGCCACCTCGACCACCGAATGGGGTCCCCAGGGCTCGAAGCCCAGCGAGGGGGTCGTGGAACCGTAGAGCACCACCACCCGGCAACCCCGGCCCGAGGCCAGGTGGGTGAGCCCCGAATCGTTGCCGATGAAAAGGTCGCAGCGCCCCAGCAGGGTGATGGACCTTTCCAGGTCCGCCGACTCGGCCAGGTTCAGCCCCCGTTCCAGGGGGGTCCCCCGCATCTTGGCCTGGATGGCTTGGATGAGCGGGGCCTCTTCCTTGCTCCCGAACCACCAGAGGGTGCAACGGTAGTCCTCCACCAGCCGCGAGGCCAACTCGGCGTAATTCTCCGGCATCCACTGCTTGGTCTTCCAAAGGGAACCCGGCCCCAGGCCCACCACGAACTGGGAGGGATGGATCTTGCGCCTTTCCATGAACTCCTTGAGGTCGGCGTTCTGTTTTTTGGAGACCGGCAGTTCGAAACGGATCTTCAGGTGGGGGCGGACCCCCAGCGGCTCCAGGACCTTCAGGTATTTTTGGATCGTGTGGAGGCTCGGCGGGCCTTGGGGATGCTTGACCAGCGCCCGGCGCCGCGCGCCCTCGCTCTGATAGACCTGCCAACGGGTCTTGCCCAGGAAGCTGGCCAGAAGGTGCGTCCGCAGGGAATCATGCAGGTCCAACACCAGGGTGGGCTTGAGGGCCTTCAATTCGCGGAAGTGCGCCCAGGTGCTGAAGAAGCCCGACCCCTTCAAGGTCACCACCCCGGCCAGGGCCGGGTGCTCGCGCACCACGGGGGCGTATTTCTCCTTGGTGGCGTAGAAGACCCGGGCCCGGGGGAAGGCGGCCAGGAGACCGTCGAGCACCGGAACGGTCAGGGCCACGTCCCCCAGCGAGGAATAGCGGAGCACCAGGATGCGCTGAGGCTCGGGTTTCTGTTCCGGGTCATGGGCCGGCTTTGGTTTCATGTTCGTTCCGATTATGGATTTTAAACGTTGAATTTTGAATGAACGAAAATTCCCGATGCTCCACCGGAGATCGACCGGGATCCATCATTAAGGACCCAGGATCCAATTTGGGCCATCAAGCTTTACCACAGGACAGCGAAATGTTCTTAAGGACCGTATCCCAACCCAGCCTGCCCTTGGACACCTGCCAGTCGATGTCCAGCACCAGCACCGGGATCCCCAGGTCCATATCCTTGGGCAGCTTCACCTCGTCCTTCCCCGTCGTGACCAGGTGGCTCAGGCCCCGCAATTTGGCGTCGGCGGCGATGAACTTGAGCTTCTCCCGGGTGTAGGCATAGTGGTCCTTCAGGTTGTAGGCGTGGCGGACCAGGACCTTATATTCGGCCAGGGTCCGCACGAAGGAAAGGGGATTGGCCACCCCCGAGAAGGCGCCCACGGGGACGCGGTCCAGGGTCGAGGGTTTGACCTCCTTCCCCGTGCGGATGTCCCTCAAGCCCATGGGCCGGTAGTTGGATTCCAGGATCAGGGCCCGGGGGTTGTGCCGCTGGAGCACGGTGCGGATATCCTCGGGGCTCCGGGCCAATTTCGCCTTGTTGAGGATGAAGACGTCGGCCTCGGAAAGCGCCTGCAGGGGCTCGCGCAGGAGGCCCGCCGGCAGCACCCAGCCCGTGCTGAAGGGATTGATGCCGTCCACCACCAGGATGTCCAGGTCCCGGTGCAGGCGGAAACGGCGCTGGTAGCCGTCGTCCATGATGAGAAGGTCGGGCCGGAACTTCTTCAGGGCCTCCTTGCCCGCCTTGTAGCGGTCCGGCGAGACCAGCACCGCCGCCTTGGGGACGCTCTTGGCCACCAGTACCGGTTCGTCCCCGCCTTCCTCCGGCCCCACCAGGCATTTCTCCCCGTCCGAGACCCAGGTGACCCCCGGCCGCCGGACGCTGCGGCGATAGCCCCGGCTCAAGACCGCCACCCGCAGGCCCTGGTCCACGAAATGGCGCGCCAGGGCGATGACGATGGGGGTCTTGCCCGTGCCGCCGGTGGTGATGTTGCCCACGCTGATGACCGGGCAATTGAGGCGATTACGCCTCAGGAACCCGGAACGGTAGAAGGTCTTCCGCAGCCACCACCCGCCCAGGTAAAGGAAGGAAAGGCCCCTCAAAAAATTGAAGAGGGCCCGGTCCCAAGGGGTCTGGGGGCGGTCATGCAGGAACTTGAGATAGGAGGTTTCGAAGTCGCTCAAGAAAGGTCCTTGGGAAGGCCGAAGCAGGGCGATCCTGACCCTTAAATTACCTTAGGGATAGTCAGGTGGAAAGGGGCCAGTGCTGGAGGACCTGGGTCACGGTCCGCTCGGTGGCGCCCCGCATGGAAAGGACCGCGTCGTGGCCCCGTTCCCCCGCCTCTCGGGCGGTCGGCGGGTCCATGAAGCGTTGGAAGGCCCGCACCAGGTCGTCCCCGTCGTTGACCAGGACGCCCCCGCCGGACTCGATGAGGGCCTGGGCGGCCTCGCCCACGTTCTGGGTGTAGGGGCCGAAGCAGACGGGCACCCGGGACAGGGCCGGTTCCATCACATTGTGCCCTCCGATGGGCACCAGGGTGCCGCCCACGAAGGCCGCCCGGGAAAGGGCGTAGGCCAGGGAGAGCTCCCCCACGCTGTCGAGGATCATGACCCGCTCCGAGTCCTGCCCCTTCTCCAGCTCACTGCGGGTGACGTTAGGGATGCCCAAGGCCTTCAGTTTCTCCCGGTGGACCGGCACGTTCTTCATGTGCCGGGGGGCGATGAGCACCTTGACCGACGGGTCCAGGGCCAGGATCTCGGGCAGCTTGGAAAGGACCTGGTCGTCCTCGCCGCTGCGCAGGCTTCCCAGGGTGAAGAGCACGTCCCGGTTGAGCAGGAACAGCTTCTCCTTGAAGTTCTGGACCTCCAGGGCCCCCGGCGCGCTGCGGTCGTATTTCATCTGGCCCGCCACCTGGATGCGCAGGGCCGAGACCCCCAGGGCCTCCAGGCGGTCGGCGTCGGTACGGGTCTGCACCAGGCAGAGGGCGAAGCATTCCAACGCCGGGCGGAAGAAGCGCTTGAACTTTTGGTAACGGGGGAAGCTGCGGTCCGACACCCGGCCGTTGATGAGAAGGACCGGAAGGCCGTTCTGCCCCGCCCGACGGAGCCAGTTGGGCCAGAACTCGGTCTCGGCCACCAGCACCATCACCGGCCGGAAGGCGTTGAAGGCGCGCTTCAGGGGCCAGTGCTCGTCCAGGGGGGCCAGGAAGACATGGTCGGCGACACCCTTTTCCATCGCGATCTTGCGGCCCATGGCCGAGGTGGTGGTCAGGACGATGCGGGCCTCGGGCTTGGCCTTGCGGAAGGCCTGGCAGAAGGGCGTGATGGCGTTGACCTCGCCCGCCGAGGCGGCGTGGAGCCAGACGTTGTAGCCCGAGGCGAGCTTTTGAACGTCCTCGGGGCGGTGGAAACCCAGCCGCTCCTGGAAGGTCCAACTGCGGTAGAAGATCCCGATGACCCGGGCCAGGACGTAGATGAGGAACATGGCGACGCGGTAAATAAAAAGGAGCATGAAGACCCTTTAGATCAAGACTTCCAGCGAAAAACCGTTGGAACAGGGATAAATACGGATGAATGGGATGGGAAAATCCAGAAGGCGAAAAAGATTTTCATCCCTGTTCATCGGCGTTCATCCCTGTTCCTTGGGTTCTGTTGAAGATCCTACGATCTCGCGAAATGATTTTCGGCCTCTTGGGTGACCCTGTCCATCTCGGCCTGGATCTTTTTGAGGTATTCCCCGTCGTCCCCGCCCTCGGGCGGGATGGCGATGGGCTCTCCATAGACGAACACCGCCCGGGAGAAGGGCTTGGGGACGATGAAGCGGTCCCAGCTCCTCAGGCGCCAGCCATGCTCGGCCGCGAAACCGAAGCAGACGACGGGAGCGCCGGTCGCCCGGGCGATGGTGACCGCCCCCATCTTCATCTCCCGCCTCGGGCCCCGGGGCCCGTCGGGGGTGATGGCGCAGCGTTTGCCCGCCTTTAGGTGGTCCACCATCTCACGGGTGGCCTCCTGCCCGCCCCGGGAGCTGGAACCCCTGACCGCCGTATAACCGAAGAACTTGCCCACGGTGGTGATGAGCTCCCCGTCCCGGCTGGCGGAGATCATGACGTGCACATCCCGGTCGCGGTGGTACCAGACGCTCATGAGGATGGTCTCGTGCCAGAGGGACCAGAGGGGGGGCTTCTCCTGTTTCGCCCTCGGCCCCAGGTCGGAGCGTCCCTCGGACTTGATGCGCAGGGTCAACCCCAAGAGGTGGATGAGGGGCGTGGCGACAAGGACGATGAGCCAGTCGGTCAGGGATAAGCGGTGTGTCTTCAAAGAAACACCGCCCGAACCACAGAGAGCACAGAGGTCACCGAGAAAGTCCAAAATACCTTGGGAAAGAACGAAAAAGGACTTCCATCTTTTTGGGGTCCATCGAGTGGCTTCATCATTCAAATATCCTTCTCTGTGCTCTCTGTGTCCTCTGTGGTTCGCCGCTTTTTAGCAGTTTCAAAATCTCGACGGCGGCCTTTTCCGAGGCCTTGGCGGGGCGGGCGATGGCGCGGTGGATCCCGGCGAAGGCCTTCAACTGCCCCTCCCGGAAGGACCTCTGGTCCAGGAGCCGGTTCGTCTCCGCCACCAGCCGGGCCGGTTTGGCCTTTTCCTGCAGCAGTTCGGTGACGACCGTGCGCCCGGCCAGGATGTTCACCAGGGAGACGTCCTTGATCTTGAGGAAGCGCTTGGCCAGGAAGCCGGTGACCATGGCCACCTTATAGACCACCACCATGGGGGTCTTGAGCAGGGCCGTTTCCAGGGTGCTGGTGCCCGACTTGATCCAGGCCAGGTCGCAGGCCTTGCGGACGTCGTAGGCGGGGCCTTCCACGAAATAGAAGGGGTCGTCGGGGGTCACCCCGTGGAAATCCCCGGGGGTCAGGCCCGGG
This sequence comes from bacterium, assembly GCA_035549195.1. NCBI lineage: Bacteria > bacterium. The sequence continues at coordinate 8,115 of DASZRK010000056.1, read as the reverse complement.
GGCATCGGCACCACGAAGGCGGCGTCGGGGCAGGTCTTTCGAAGCAACCGGGAGGCCTTGAGGAAAAGCGGCCAGATCTTCCCGATCTCGCCCCGGCGGCTACCCGGCATGGCGCAGACCAGGGGGAACTGGGAGAGCTTGAGCCCCAGGGAGGCCAGGACCTCCTTGCGCGCGACCGGCTTCAGGTCCATTTCCTCCACGGACGGATTGCCCACGAAAACGGCGGGGATGCGGTGCTTCTTGAAGAAGACCGCCTCGAAGGGAAAGATGACCAGGAGCTTTTTGAGGACCTTCGCCATGACCTTCAGGCGGCTCGCGTTCCAGGCCCAGACCTTGGGGGCGATGTAATAGCAGACCGGGATGCCCATGGCATGGGCCCGGGCGGCCAGGCGCAGGTTGAACCCGGGGTAATCGACCAGGACCAGCAGGTCCGGCCTTTCCCCGGCCATCCACCGCTCGCAATCCTTGAGGCGCCGCAGGGAGGCGGGAAGCTGCCGGACCACCTCGGCGAAGCCCATGGCCGAATCCTTCGTCAGGTCCTCCCGGACCTCCACGCCCGCCGCCGCCATGCGGGGACCGCCCAGTCCGAAGAGGCGGACGCCCTTGTCCTTGCGCAAGAGGGCCTCGGCCACCTTGGCCGCGTGCAGGTCGCCGGAGACCTCCCCGGCGACCATCAGGATCTTTTTTTGTTCTTTCGAGCCCATAAAACCTCAGGAGTTTTCACCACAGGCCGCCTTCGGCGGCGCACAGAGAACACGGAGTTCGATCCTTTGACCTTAAAAAGATCTTACGACTTCTCGGTGACCTCTGTGTCCTCTGTGGTTCGAATCTTTAGTAATCCGGCGGGACGGGGATGATGGTGAAACGGAAATTGAAGTAGCCCAGCACGGCGTAGCCGCTGTTCCAGCGCTCGTAGCCCAGGTTGAAGGCGAAGAGACCGTCGATCTGGGAATCCAGCAGGATGGGGTCCTCGGCCATCGGGAAGGGTTTCCAGAGCTCGAACTTCCAGTTGGTCCCCAGGAACCGGGCATTGAACCCGGTGTAGAGGATGTTCGGCGTGTCGGCGTCGGTGATGGTGGAAAGCTTGGTGGTGGTCAGCGGGATCAGCTGGGAATAGCTCATGCTGGGGCCGAAGTCCCCGATGCCCAGGTCCTGGAAGGCCCGGTTGAAGCCGAAGACATAGCCGAAATGGACGGCGCTCTGGGGCTCCAAGGTCTTGCTCAGGACGGTGTAGATGCCCCCCACCGAATTGCCCGTCAACTGGAAGCTCGTGCTCCCCTGCCCCGCGTTGGTGTTGGTATTGGCGCCCCCGCCCCCGTTGAGGAGCTCGGAAAGCATCACCCCCGAGGCGATGCCCGGGGCGTCCCCTTCCTCCTCCAGCCAGGCGTATTTCACGTCGCTGGTCAGCAGCCATAGCCGCAGGGGGTTCAGCCAGTCCACCTCGGGCTTATCGGAGGACTTTTCCGCGATGGTCCCGATGATGTAGGAGAACCCGATGTCCCAATTGAACCCGTCCGTCCGGTCCCGGTCATTGGAAAAGGCGGTGGGCCAGAGGGCCAGGGCGGCCCGGGAAACGGGGGGCGTGTGGGTCAGGGTGGGTGTGTAGGTCATGGTGGGGGACTGGGTCCCGCTGGGGGTCGGGGTGGGGGTAAAGGTGTAGAAGAAGGGACTGAAACCCTCCATGGTCGGGACGGGGGTGTTGGTCACGAAGAAATTCTGGATGGACGTCGCCGTCGGGGTCGGGGTGACCGTGTCGGTGGACCAGGGATTCCAGGTCGGGGTCCAGGTAGGGGTCGCGAAGGGATTGGGCGTGAAGGTCTTGGTGGGCGTGGAGGTCGGGGAAGCGAAAGGGTTGGGGGTGTCCGTGGGGGACGGGCTCTCGCCAAGCGCCCAAACCGCGCCCGACGCCAGTGCCAGGCTAGCGCAGAAGATAAACCTTAACTTTCTTGCGACCAAAGCGGACCGCCTCTTCGTAAGTGTCGTAGCACAGATCGATCTTCATGCCCTTGATGGCGCCGCCCGTATCCGCCGCGATGGCGTAGCCGTAGCCTTCCACGTAAAGCCGGGTCTTCAAGGGGATGACCCGCCGGTCCACCGCCACCACCCCGTAGCCCGCCTTCAGGCCGGAGGCCGTGGTGCCGGAGGCGAAGGGCCAGGTGTCCTCCGGGCCGGGATAGTAGGCCGTGGCTTCCAGCGTGAGTATCTTACGGACCTGGGCCCTCTTTTGCAGGGGATAAAGCTTGCGCCGCATGGAGGTCCCCTCCAGCACGCGCGCGGGCTTGGAGGCCTTGAGGACCTTCACGCCCACCACCTTCTCGAAGGCATCCTCCCCGTTGAGGCGATAGGTCTCGGTGGTGACCTCCTGCTCGCCGTCCTGGCCCGTTTCCAGGTCGATGATCTCCCCCACGTTCAGGGTATCCGTATAGTCCCGTTGGACCGGGGGATGGACCTTCCTCTTTTCGGTCGTGACCTTGCGCTCCACCTGGCCCAGGTCCACTTCCATGCCTTCGACCACGGGCGTGTCCGGGGGCGGGGCCACCACGTCATGGGGATCCAGGCGGAAACCCCCGTCCGACAGGGCCTCCCCGACCGTTCGGCCCCGGACGCTCAGGGTGACGGGACCCGCGTCCTGGAAAAGGACCAAATGGACCGGCGGAAGGCGGTGCTGGTCCCAGGTCCATCCGGCCAGGACCGCGGCGGCCGTCAGCAAATAGTAGGGCCATCCCTTGAGGTTCATTCTGTCCCATTCCCCCGATGCGCCCAAGCCAAGCCCCGCCGGAAGCCGTCCCAAGGGGCCCAACGGCCCGAAAGGCGCCCCAAGGAACTGTTCAGGATCTCAGGAAATTGTTCAGGAGCGCCTTGCCCGATTCGGTCAGGATGGATTCGGGGTGGAACTGCACCCCTTCGACCGGCAGGGTCTTGTGGCGGACCCCCATGATCTCCCCATCCTCGCTGGTGGCGGTCACCACCAGGTCCGGCGGCAAGGTCTCCTTCTTAATGACGAGCGAGTGGTAGCGGGTGGCCCGGAAGGGATTGGGCAGGCCCTGGAAAACGCCCTTCCCGTCGTGGGTGATCTGGCTGGTCTTTCCGTGCATCAGCTTCCCCGCCCGAACGATGTCCCCGCCGAAGGCGTAGCCGATGCTCTGGTGGCCCAGGCAGACCCCCAGGATGGGGACCTTGCCGGCCAGTTGCTTGATCACGTCCACCGAGATGCCCGCTTCCTTGGGGGAGCAGGGACCCGGCGAGATGAGGATGTGGGAAGGCTTGCGGGCCAGGATGTCCGCCACCGTGACCTCGTCGTTGCGGACCACCTGGATGTCGGCGCCCAGTTCGCCCAGGTATTGGACGATGTTGTAGGTGAAGGAGTCGTAGTTATCGATGACGAGGATCATGACCGCACCCCCCGAACGCGCTTATGTTTTGCGTTCGGCCCTGAGCGACCGGAGGGAGTCGAACGGGCTTTCCCCTTTTTCCGTTCCCCTTTTTTCAGAGAGTTCTTTCTCTGTATCTCTGTGTCTCTCTGGTGAACGGAATTTGGTTTTGTCGTTTCCGCTTGGCCCACCGCCATGAGCACCGCCCGGGCCTTATTGCAGGATTCCATGTACTCGCTCTCGGCCACCGAATCGGCCACGAGCCCGGCACCCGCCTGGACATAGGCCATGGTCCGCTCTGAGCGGGCAGCGCGAGCATGCGGTGAGCCTGTCGAAGCCGTCGAACGGGCCGTCCTCTTCAACACCACCGACCGGATGGTGATGGCCGAATCCATGTTCCCGTCGAACCCGAAGGCGCAGACCGCCCCGCCATAAAGGCCCCGGCGGGAAGGCTCCAGCTCCTCGATGATCTCCATCGCCCGGATCTTGGGGGCGCCCGAAAGGGTCCCCGCCGGGAAACAGGACTGGAAGGCGTCGTAGGCGGTGCGGCCCTTTTGCAGGCGGCCTGTGACATCGGAGACGATGTGCATCACGTGGGAATAACGCTCGACGCGCTTGAAGTGGCCCACCTGGACGCTGCCGAAATCGCAGACGCGGCCCAGGTCGTTCCTCGCCAGGTCCACCAGCATGACGTGCTCGGCGATCTCCTTCTGGTCGGCCAGAAGGCTCTCCTCCAATTGCTTGTCCTCCTCCGGCGTTCTGCCCCGGGGCCGGCTTCCGGCGATGGGCCGGGTCTCCACCACCCCGTTCTGGACCTTGATCATCATCTCGGGGGAGGAACCCACCAACTCGACGCCACCGGCCTTGAGGATGAACATGTAGGGGGAAGGATTCAGGCGACGCAGGATGCGGTAGATGGTCACGGCGTCGGTGGCGACCGCCTTCTCGAAACGCTGGGACCCCACCACCTGGATGATGTCCCCGGCCTTGATGTATTCCTTGGACCTCTCCACCATGCCCCGGAAATCCGCCTGGGTCATGTTGGACGAGAACCCGAAGAGGTCGTTGGGACCCGGCTTCGTCACGGGGCCCACCGGGATCTCCCCCACGCCTTTCAGGGGCTTTTCCATCTTTTGGGACAGGACCGCCAAACGCTTGACCGCGGCCTTATAGGCCTTGGCCAGGTCGGTCTTGGGACCGATCTCCACATTGACGACCAAGCGAAGCGTCCTTTTCAGGTGATCGAAGAGGGCCAGTTGGTCCGTCACCATCAGGAAAAGATCGGGTAGATCCAGGAGGTCGGGTTTTTGGGAGGGAAGCTTCTCGAAATAGCGGACCGCGTCGTAGCCCACGAACCCGACCAGCCCGCCCAGGAAGCCTTGGGCCCCCTCGAGGGGCGCTTGGCGGATGGAGGCCACTTCCTTTTGGATGACCTGGAGCGGGTTCGGGTCCTTTCGGACCGTCCTTTTCTTTCCCGCTTGGTGGGTCAAGGAGCCGTTCTTGGCCTCATAGACCGCGGTGGGCTCGAACCCCACGATGGAGAAACGGGCGACCTGCTCGTTCTTCTCCACGCTCTCCAAGAGGAACCCGTTCTCCCTTTGGGCCAGTTTCAAATAGGCCGAAAGCGGCGTTTCCAGGTCCGACTGGAAAGCCAGGGATACCGGGATGCGGTTGTAGGTCTTGGCAAATTCGCGGAAGGATTCGAAAGAAGGGACAACGTTGGAGGAAATGACACTTTTCATGGGAGAGACTCCTTTAGCTGGATTTGAACGGCGCGACGGCTTTTCCGGGCTCTTAACCGAGCCAAGCGGAAATCCGCCAACGGTTCAAATTCACGCCAAAGGTCGATCTCATTTGTGTCCGTAAACCTTTTCGGGGTCGAAGACCTGGACGCCGACTTCCTTCCAGTTATCGCCCGACAATTCGTTGAAGAAGCAGGAGCGTTTGCCCGTGTGGCAGGCGGCGCCCCCGATCTGCTCTATTTTTACCAGAACGACGTCCTTGTCGCAATCCGTATAAAGGGCCTTCATTTTCTGCACGTTCCCGGATTCCTCGCCCTTTTTCCACAGCTTCTTGCGGCTGCGGCTCCAGTAGGTGACGTTCCCGGTCCGGATCGTGTGTTCGAGGGCCTCGCGGTTGGCGAAGGCGAACATGAGGATCTCGCCGGTCTTCTCGTCCTGCGCGATGACGGGAATGAGCCCGTCGTCTTGGAATTTCAGCGTATCGATCCAGCCCATGGTCTGCCTCCGAACGGTTGAATGAGGGGGTTAAAGTAAGTCTTCCGGTTTGAAAAAGCCAGGATTTTTTAGGCGGGAAAAGCTAGAACTTGCCCGGTTCCTTCTCGATGATCTGGATCTCGAAGGAAAGGCTTTCCTTGTTGATGGCCGCCTTGGCCACGAAAGGGTTCTTCCCCCGCCAGGCCCGGAAGAGGTCCGGGGATTGCTTCATCATGCCGTCGATGAAATATTCCAACTGCTTCTGGGCGAAGGCCTCGACCTTGTCCAGGGTCTTCTCGGAGTTCGGCTGGCTGGCGAAATACATGATGACGTTCTTGCGGATGAGCTTCTCGATCTCGGTCAGCATTCCCTTATCGGCCATAACAACCTCCCTCACCGCGAAGAAGCGAAGAAACGAAAGAAGAATTCATGTGTTCAATGATCTTTCTGGTTTTTGGATCGGGAGCCTTTTGAACATTCGCCCCTTCGCCCCTTCGTGGTAAAAGGCTAATTCTTATCCTCGGTGATCTCGATCTCGAACTTGTTGGCCTGCGACGACATGCGCAGGTGCACATGATAGGGATGGCCCTTGGCCCATTCCTGCTGGAGTTCCATGGACTGGCGGGCCAGGCCGTTGAGGAAGAAATCGAGCTGTTTCTGGGCGAAGAACTTCACCTTATCCGGTGTCTTTTCGGCGGGCTTCAGGGGGCCGAAATACTTGTTCACGTTCTCGTTGACGAGCTTCTTGATCTGGTCGAGGGCTTGTGGGGGAAGGCTCATCTTTATTCCTTTTTCTAAAAGCCGTCATTGCGAGGAGCAAGGTCCGAATAGGACCTTTTTTGCGACGTGGCAATCCCAGTTTACACTCATTCACTTCTTAAGGATCGGGCTTCGCCCGATGCGGATAATGAGTGTGACACAGTTTTCAATTTTGGGGCCAAAGGCCCCTTTGAAATGGACAAACTGTGTAAATAAGACTCATCCCCAGACAAACAAAAACCACCCAGGAACTGAGATTGCTTCGCCGCAAAATTCACGTCTCGCAATGACAACTAAAGCCTGACGGGTATGTTTTTGTACTTCAGGTATTCCTTCGCCTGTTTCACCGTGTACTCGCCATAATGGAAGATCGAAGCCGCCAGGACCGCGTCGGCCTTGCCCAGGGTGACCCCGTCCGCCAAGTGATCCAGGTTCCCCACCCCGCCCGAGGCGATGACCGGCACGGAGACCGCCTCCGCGATGGCTTTCGTCAATTCCAGGTCATAGCCGTTCTTGGTGCCGTCCCGGTCCATGCTGGTCAAAAGGATCTCGCCCGCCCCCAATTGGACCCCTTGCTTCGCCCATTCGACCGCGTCCTTGCCCGTCGCCGTCCGGCCGCCGTGGGTGAAGACCTCCCAGCCCTTGGCGGGGTCCGCGGGGTCCTTCCGCTTGGCGTCGATGGCCAGCACGATGCATTGGGCGCCGAACTTGTTGGCACCTTCCTGGAGCACTTGGGGATTCTCGACCGCCCGGGTGTTGAGGGAGACCTTATCGGCCCCGGACCTCAGGAGGGTCTTGATGTCGTCGGTGGTGCGCACTCCCCCGCCGACCGTCAGCGGCATGAAGACCGCCTCGGCGGTGCGGGTGACCACATCCAGCAGGATGTTGCGCTTCTCGTGGGAGGCGGTGATGTCGAGGAAGACCAGCTCGTCGGCACCCTCGGTGTCGTATTGCTTGGCGATCTCGACCGGGTCCCCCGCGTCGCGGAGGTTCTGGAACTTGACGCCCTTGACCACGCGGCCTTCCTTGACGTCGAGACAGGGGATGATGCGCTTGGCTAACATGAAAACCTCTTGGCCGCGAATTCACGCGAATGAACGCGGATTTTAAAAACCACTTCACTCTTCACCCAACCCGTTCCCCCAAAGGGCGCTGACTTTTCCGAAGCCGCGGAATTCCCCTTCTCCCTTGAGGGGAGAAGGCCGGGATGAGGGTGACTCGAATTACCATTTGCGAATATTCGCGCCGATTTGCGGCTACTTCTTCTTTTTCGCGCGGGGTTGCACCGGTTCTTTCGCGATCCTGATGGCCTGCTTCAGGTCGATCTTGCCCGTGTAGAGGGCCTTGCCGATGATCACCGAGGTGATGCCGTACTTCTCCAGCCGCTTGGCGTGTTCGATGTCCTTGTAGCCCGACATGCCGCCCGAGATGATGACCGGCACCTTGACGGCCTTCGCCAGTTCCTTGGTGCTCTTGAAGTTGGGGCCTTCCAGCATCCCGTCGCGCTGGATGTCGGTGAAGATGATCTGGCCCACGCCCAGGTCCACCATCTCCTTGGCCAGGTCCACCGCGTTGACCTTGGTCACCTGTTTCCAGCCCTTGATGGCCACGAATCCCTTCTTGGCGTCGATGCCGGCGATGATGGACTTGCCGTATTCCTTGACCGATTCCTTCACGAAATCCTTGTTCTGCACCGCCGAGGTGCCCAGGATCACGTAGTTCACGCCGATGGAAAGGACCTTATCGATTGTCTTCAGGTCGCGGATGCC